>DQVM01000031.1 GCA_015661775.1 Candidatus Caldarchaeum subterraneum
AACAACCGAGCTCATCTCTATACCCTTTGGCATAATAGTCTTAGCCTACATACTGACCATGTACAAGGGAAGGATAAGGCTTACAACTCCTATGCTCTTCGGAATAGGCGCTGTTGCTCTTTTCATAGTAGGCGGAGCATCAGGGGTGTTCAACTCCTCAGTAGCCCTGAACTTCGGAACTAGAGGTACATTCTGGGTAGTAGCTCACTTCCACTACACCATAGTAGGAGGAGGGATAACCGGATTGGTGGCAGGGCTATACTACTGGTGGCCCAAGATGACTGGCAGAATGTACAACGAGAAACTAGGAAAGCTACACTTCGCAATATACATGATAGGGTTCAACCTCCTCTACTTCCCCATGCACCTACTATTCGACATGCCGCGTAGGATATTCGTATACGAAGCGGCTACAGGATGGGGGCAGATCAACATGCTAATAACCATGGGAGCCTTCATATTCGCAGCTTCATGGGCCATGTTCTTCGCAATCCTCTTCCAGAGCCTCAGAAAAGGCCCGGTAGCTGGTGAAGATCCTTGGAATGCTAAGAACTATTCAATAGAGTGGAACGTCCCCTCGCCGCCTCCTGAGTTTAACTTCCCAGAAGGTAAAGTACCTGTGGTAACTGCGAAGGGCTTGGAGTTCAGAGATATAGATGAGGTAAGGAGGATGAGCTTGGAGAGGCAGCTGGCCGCGTCAGGGCCCAAAACGGGGATGCTCACAAAACCAACCCTACCCACCAACGGCGGATTACCTACCAACGGCGGAACATACCAGGCCCACGGTTCAGAGCACCACGGCCCCCACCTAAGCCCATGGCCCCTAGTCCTTTCGGCAGGCGTTACAATGACTCTCCTAGGCCTCTTCTTCGGAGCAGGCCTTCTGATACTTGGGTTGGTGACCTTCATAGCGTCGCTGGTAGGCTGGGGATGGGAGGACCTTAAGGAGAGGTTCCACGTAACAATAGAAGCGCTAGGCGAGACATGGCCCTTCCAGAGAATAGAGAACCATACCCTAGCTATATGGACTTTTGTATTCGGAGAAATAGGGCTTTTCGGCCCGCTGTTCATGGCCTACTTCTTCGTAAGAGCCAACTCCGCAATAACAGGGTTCCTATGGCCTCTCCCAGGGCAGCTGCACAGCATAACTATAGGAGCCGTAAACACGGTGTTGCTTTTCACAAGCGGGTTAACGATGTCGCTAGCCCTGATAGCCGCTAGACGCGGGGAGCAGCAGGCCTTGAAATACAGCCTACTAGCCACATTCATACTGGCGTTCCTCTTCATGGTAATAAAGGGCTTCGAATGGTCTGAGCTCTTCGCAGAGGGCATAACCTTCGGCACCGACATAGCTGCAAGCCTATACTTCGTAATAACGGGGGTACATGGAGCGCATATCATAGCGGGGCTTATTGCGTTGGTCTACCTGATTACAAAGGCGTTTAAAGGAGGATTCACGCCGCAGAAGCACGTGGGTGTAGAGGTGTTTGCGATATACTGGGGGATGGTCGACGCCATGTGGATGTTCATATTCCCGTTGTTCTACCTAGTGTGAGGTGGTGCTGATGGATGAGGTATGGCAATACGTAACCGTCTACATAATACTGATAGCCGCGTTGCTGGTTGAGGTTATGATAGCAGTCAACTGGCAGACCCTAGGCGCGTTATCCGCCGCAGGCGTCTTAATAATAGCATCTATACAGGCGGTATTCGGCTTCCTCTACTTCATGCACGGAAAATACGGCAACAAAGCAATAGTAATACTGATGATAATCTCACTGGCCACGATAATACCGCTGTTCTTCGCGTTCCTATTCTCGATAGAGAACCCGCTCCACCTAGCAGCGCTAGGTGAGGAGCTGCATTAAAACGGTGAGGTAAGATGGCGGAAGAACCTAAAACCCACATAAACGCCGCGATAATAGCCGGGTTCATAGGCCTGCTATGGCTCATAGCCATAATGGTGAACTTCTTCATAACACCCCCTGCAGGAGCTGCTGCAGGCGAGGAGGTCCAGATAATACGGGGCGAGAGAATAACCCTCGCCATGGATGAATGGGGGTTCAACGGCAAACAGGGAGGGCCCATAATAGAGATCCCAGCGGGAAAGGAAGTAGAGATAGTAATCATAAACCAGGGCAGGAACTTCCACGGCTTCCAAGTCAAAGCCCCCGACGGCTCTAAACTAGCTGGGCTGGATAAAGACGATACAGTAGACCCAGGAGAGGAGCTGGTTCTGAAAATAAAGATAGACACACCGGGGGAATACATATACGTCTGCCCAGTAGCTGGGCATGAAGAACGAGGAATGCGCGGAATAATACGAGTAGTTTAACCAATAAAATATAAAACCCCTTCTTTCTTTTCTTTCAATATCTGAATTATGTCTTTCTTAAGCAAATCATACCCATCCTGCAGCCTATAATTTGATGAAGAAGAGAAATCCTCTCGATCCCAGGCCATGCACTTTTATACCCCTCTAAGAAGAGGCTGCAAAATAAAACGATGGGCCCGGTGGGACTCGAACCCACGACCCCCCGGTTATGAGCCGGGTGCTCTAACCTAGCTGAGCTACGGGCCCCCTTACTGCTTTAAAGCCTTTCTTCTTATTTTTGTTTTCTTTTTTGAATATTTAAGTTCATCCCAGTTTAGGGTTTCCGGCTTATCGTCTTTTTGAATATCGGCAGTACACCCAAGTAGATTACGTCTTTATGGTGTTCTCCCTCTATTAGGACTGCGACTTTTCTAGTTACCTTCCCGCCCGCAGTTGTGGCTAGCTTCTCCATAGCTTCCATAGTCTGGCGCGTGCTTACTATATCGTCAACTATTCCTATCCTCTTGTCTTTTATTAGAGGTATGTAGCGGCCGTCTATCACGAGCTCTATCTCCTTTGTAGCTGTTATGGGTTTGAACTTAACCGCTATTGGGTTTTCCATGAAGGGCTTTCTTTCTTTCCTACATACTATGTAACGGCTATGCCCCAGTATGCCTGCTATCTCATGCACAAGGGGTATTCCCTTGCTCTCGCTTGTCATGAGCACGTCGCAGTCTTTTAAGTGGGGAGCCAGCTCGCGGGCGCAGTGCTCTATAAACTCCTTATCCCCCAGGCTGTCGAAGTAGGCTATCCAAGTATCCTCCGAAACCTGTATAAGGGGAAGAAGCCGTTTAAAGCCGCGGACCGAAAGCTCGTAGAACCTCCTGCCGTCATACTCAAGTATCAGAGGCTCCTGCGTCATCGTCTGCCACATTCTTCAGCTGAATTAATGTAATATTAGCATATCTCACATCCTCGCCCGCCTCACCGGATGCTGGGGGATACGTATCAAACCAAGCATATACTATGTAGTAAATACCGCTGACTAACTTAGTAGTTGACATGAATAATCCCTGCCCTCCGGCGTGTGTTAAGGATTAAAG
>DQVM01000149.1 GCA_015661775.1 Candidatus Caldarchaeum subterraneum
AACGGAGCTATCAAAGTAACCACCTTAGTCTGAGGAAATGATACAGTAGTTCTGTTGAGAACTAGGGCGTCTTGTAGCGTTTCAATATCATATTCCCCCGGCTGTATATTTTTGAAGATGGCCCATCCTGTTGCGTTGGTTCTGAAGCTCTGCGTAACCTCCCCCGATGAGAGCTTAACCACAACTCCGCTCAATTCTTCCCCAGCCGGCGTTACTACGTGAACCAGCAGGGTATCCTCTCCCTGCTCCTGAGCTGATACAGTAATGATACTCATCAATAGAATAGCTGCGGCTATGACGGGAGTTAGCTTCTTCATGGCTTTTTCACGCTCATTATTTAACTGATGCATTTATAGACGCAATATTAATCTATAGCCCGTCAAGCCTCTGCTGTTTGTTTTTTACTTTGATTAGATACACGTGTGCTTCTTTGAGAGTTTCTTTTGCTGTTTTGAAGGTTAGTTTACTATAAGCCTCTTCGTATGGTAGCCATGTATAGTCCTTATGTTCGTAGGATAGTGTGACGTCTTTGGTTTCCGACTCGGCTAGGAAGAAGACCACCGTCTTTCTTACCAAGTTTCTGTTTTTTCGGTAGTTGTACTGTATCTCCCACTTGAAGCCGTCTATTATCTTAACGTTATTCAACCCCGTCTCCTCTTTTACCTCTCTTAGCGCTGTTTGTATCTCGGTCTCGCCTTCTTCTATCCCTCCTTTTGGGAAGTCCCAGTGGCCTGCTTCGTAGAGTAGGAGTAGGTACTCGGGTTCTTGCCCGTTATCGTAGAAGACTACAGCTCCTGCTGACTTCTCCTTTATAAGGCCCATCCAGTATCCGCCCCTTGTTATCCCAATCTCTTGTTATTTGGAGAACCATATATGCTTAAAAACAGCTGGGAAGACTATAAAGCGGGAAGATGCAGACTCTTAGAAAGCCTGAGTGGGTTAAGGTTAGAATTCCGTCCGGGCCTGTCTACAACAGGGTTAGGCACATAGTTAAGAAGCACCGCCTTCATACCGTCTGCGAGGAGGCTCTATGCCCTAACGTCTCAGAATGCTGGGGAGGGGGGACCGCTACTCTAATGCTGATGGGGGATATCTGTACGAGGGTGTGTAGGTTCTGCGCAGTTAAAACAGGTAACCCCGGCGGGGTTCTTGAGGATGATGAGCCGGAGCGGGTGGCTGATGCAGTAAGCGAGATGGGAATAAGCTACGTGGTTCTAACCTCTGTTTGCAGGGATGACCTTCCAGACGGAGGAGCGGAGCATTTCGCCGATACTGTTAGGGCAATAAAAAGAAAAGCCCCTGAGGTTATCGTAGAGGTTCTCATACCTGATTTCAACGCCTCTAGAGATGCCCTAGCCAAGGTGGTGGAGGCAAAACCTGAGGTGATAGGGCATAACGTGGAGACCGTCCCCAGATTAACCCCCTTAGTGAGGGATAGGAGAGCCTCGTTTGAAAAATCAATACATGTCCTTAAGCTGATTAAGGAGCTGGACCCCACTCGTTATACGAAATCCTCTATAATGCTGGGCCTAGGCGAGACTCAGGAGGAGGTTATATCTACTCTTAAAGCGCTTAGGGAGGCTTCGGTTGACATAGTTACGCTGGGCCAGTATCTAAGGCCCACACTCAGCCACATACCGGTAAGAGAGTACATACACCCAAGCGTCTTCGAATATTACAAACAGGAAGCAGAGAAGATGGGTTTTCTCCACGTAGCCTCAGGACCTTTGGTGAGAAGCTCATACAGGGCGGGGGAGTTTTTCATAGAAATGCTTATCCGCCAAAAACAGCGTAGGGGACGTGTTTAATATTTATTTGAGCTCGTGGATTTATTCTAACTAGATAGCCGGTGGCTTAGCATGGCTAACATAACCCTTGCTCAAGCCGTCAACCAAGCTCTACGGGAGGAGATGCGGAGGGATGATAGGGTAATAGTCTTGGGGGAGGATGTAGGAAAGCGCGGTGGGGTTTTCCTATGTACTGAGGGGCTGTACGAGGAGTTCGGCCCTGAAAGGGTTATAGACACCCCGTTATCTGAGTCCGCTATAATAGGAGCAGCCCTAGGCATGGCGATGTACGGCCTAAGGCCTGTAGCGGAAATCCAGTTCGCAGACTTCATCTACGGCGGATTTGAGCAGATAGTATCTAACGTCGCTAAGATAAGATACAGAAGCGGAGGCCAGTTCGGAGCTCCCATGGTTATTAGAGCACCCTACGGCGGAGGAGTTAAAGGAGGGATGTACCACTCCCAGAGCCCCGAGGCTTATTTCGCCCACACAGCAGGGCTAAAAGTAGTAATACCCTCAACACCATACGACACAAAAGGCCTTCTAATAACCTCCATACGCGACGAAGACCCAGTAGTCTTCTTCGAACCTAAGAGGATATACCGCGCCGTGAGGGAGGAGGTGCCTGAGGGGGATTATACAGTCCCGATAGGGGTTGCGCGTGTAGCCAGGGAGGGGGATGACGTGTCTATACTAACCTACGGGGCATGTGTGTACGATGCCTTAGCAGCTGCGGATAAGGCTGAGAAGGAGGGGATAAGCGTGGAGGTAATAGACCTTAGGACCCTAGTTCCCTTCGATAAAGATGCTGTGGTTAAGACTGTTAGGAAAACGGGCAGGCCTATTATCGTTCATGAAGCACCTAAGCTATGCGGCTTCGGAGCTGAGCTCTCAGCTTTCATAGCTGAGAGGGAGATACTAAGCCTTCAGGCACCTATACTGAGGGTTACAGGCTTTGACACACCCTTTCCACTAGTGCATGAACACCTCTACCTACCCAACGAGAACAGAATCTTCAAAGCGATAAAGAAATCCATAGAATTCTAGACTCACACCGTCATAGTTTATCTTTTTCTTATAGAATTAAACACTCTTCCTTTGATTAGTTATGGCGGCTCAGGGATATGATGCCGTTGTTATAGGCGGAGGCCCCGGCGGGTATGTCTGTGCAATAAGACTAGGGCAGCTCGGTAAGAAGACCCTACTTGTTGAGGAGTATGAACTCGGAGGCGAATGCACCAACTTCGGATGCATACCCTCTAAGATATTCATAGCATACGCTAGCAAAATCCACAGCGTAAACAAGCTAATCTCAGTAGGCTCCGCTTCAGGTTATGTAAAGCCCAACATGCATGCCCTCCTTGAAACTAAGGAGAAGGTCATAAAACGCCTTAGGGAGGGGATATCATACCTTCTTAAAAACAACAAGGTTGAAGTGATTAAAGGACATGCCGAGCTACCCTCGCCAGACGAGGTGGAGATAACCAAGAACACGGGAGGGAAAATAAAGGTGAAGACCCGTAACGTGGTTTTGGCCACTGGAACAGAGCCTGTCTCCCTCCCCTCCATACCCTTCGACGGCAGGAGGGTTATCTCGTACAAGGAGGCGCTTTCGCTGGCCGAGGTTCCGCGGAGCATGCTAGTTGTGGGAGCTGGGCCTATAGGGCTTGAGCTGGGAACGGCATTCGCCAAGCTGGGGGCTGAAGTTACGGTTGTAGAGCTTATGAAACAAGTTCTGCCTGGGCTTGACGGCGACGTGGCTAGGGTTGTTAAACGGGGCTTAGACAAGCTGGGAGTAAAAACACACCTAGAGACAACGGTTGAGGAGTATTCCTACTTAGGTGATAGGCTGAGGGTTAGGCTAACTACAGGGGATGAGTATGAGGTGGATTACGTCTTAGTAGCAGTTGGGAAGCGGGCAGGTGAATGGAGCAGAAAGCTAAGCAGCCTCGGGGTTAGGTTAAACGAGAAAGGCTTCGTGGCTGTTGACGATGGTATGCGAACCAGCGTCGATGGGGTTTATGCGATAGGCGACGTAACAGGCCCTCCTTTCCTAGCCCACAGGGCTTCTAGACAAGGAATAGTAGCAGCCGAGAACATCGCAGGCCTAGGAACCGTATTTGATAACCGTGCAATACCTAACGGGATATTTACAGACCCTGAAGTGGCTTCGGTAGGCCTTACGGAAGGCCAGGCGAGGGAGCAGGGGTATGAAGTTAAGGCCGCTAGGTTTCCGTTCTCAGCGCTGGGGCGGGGAGTTCTTGAAGAGGAGACCGACGGCTTCGTCAAGGTAGTTATCGACGCTAAGTCGGAGGTTATTCTAGGCCTGCATATAGTTGCGCCCCACGCTACTGAGCTTATCAACGAAGCTTCTCTAGCTGTTGAAATGGCTGGAACGGCCGAGGATTTGGGTTATACGATCCACGTCCACCCTACGTTTGGAGAAGCTTTATCAGAGGCAGCCCACGCTGTTTTGGGGAAGGCGATTCACGTTGCGCGGCGGTGAGCTAACCTGCATAGACCTGGGGCTGGTTGAGTACAGTAGAGTATGGCGGCTGCAGCTCAGGTTGGTGGAGAAGCGGATAAGCGGGGAGGTAGGTGATGTGCTTATACTGGTGGAGCATCCCCACGTATTCACACTAGGACGGCGGGGAGACGAGAACAACATACTGGATAAGAGCATACCGGTTTATAGGGTTGAACGCGGGGGAGACGCCACCTACCACGGCCCCGGCCAGCTGATAGCCTACCCGATAGTTAACCTTAATGAACTGGGCCTTGGGGTTAGGGAGTTTGTCAACCTGCTGG
>DQVM01000159.1 GCA_015661775.1 Candidatus Caldarchaeum subterraneum
ATCTCCTTAAACTCTCTAGGAATTACGTTGCTGAAGGCGGTTACCGAGCCGTCTAAACCAGATGCCAAGGAAGGCAGGACAAGCCCGTCCCTTCCATTCAAGACCGAAAACCCAGTATGGGATAGCATCCTCTTAACAGCTATTAACTGGCTCAAGTCGCCGCTGGAGTCCTTCATACCGACAACCCTATTATTCCCTTTAACAACCTCAAAAGTAACTTCGGGGGTTATGTTGTATCCCGTATTCTGGGGTATGTTGTAAATCAACAGAGGAAGTTCCGTGCTCTCTTCAATATGCTTATAGTAGCCTGTTATCTCCTTTGCTGCTAGTCTGTAGTAGAAGGGTGTTAACGCAGCTACAGCGTCAGCTCCTATAGTAGATGCGTGCTTAGCCAATTTTATAGTATCGCTGTAATTTAAGCCTCCGACGTGAACTATCTTGAAACACCTCTTGCCTACTGTCGTTACCATAACCTCTGCTACCCGCATCCTCTCCTCCACGCTTAACGCAGGCCCTAAACCCGTAGTGCCTAGTATGAAGAGGCCGTCAACGCCTCCGGCCAGAACGTGCTCCAAGACAGATTCTATACCCTTCTCATCCAGTTGCTGATTTTCGTTAAAAGGTGTTATGATAGCTGTTATCAATCCGGAGGGCTTGTTCATGCTGTGGTTTTATGCCTAAGCTGTTCATAAACTTCTCCGTTAAATTCCTTTGCTTTTGAGAATATGCTCAGAGTGGCGTTATCAGCTAAGCCGACGGCATAGCCTCCTATAGCCCTGAAGTTACGCAGTATAAGGAGGAGGTGTTTAGATGTGTTGTAGTCCATCTTGTTTTTGAGGAGTTCTTTCAAACTGCCGTCAAATACCGTCCTTAGTTGTTCCATGTTGTCTATAACCTTACCTGCCAGCTGGAGGTTCTTTTCCCTTAGGGCCGTCATAGCGTCTTTATGCATCATCATGGCTATGCGATGCATCTCGGATATCCCCCTGAGTATCCTATGGTCTATCTCCTTGTCAGCTACCTCAGCCACGTGCTCCGCTATGCGCATGGAGTAGTACGCTATTCTGCTCAGTTCCCTAACTGTAAGCGCCATCACTATAACCTCACCCGGCTCCTCCAGCTCCATCTTACCCGCCAGCTCGGGGCTTCTCGCACACTGTATAACCTGCCTCATCAAAAGGCGGTAAAGCTTGGCGCTGTCAGCCCCTCTCTCGTAGGCGTCTAACGCCAGGTCTTTATCACGTAGGTTAAGCGCCTTCACAGCGTCGGTGTAAACGGCCATAGCCACGTTGGAGAATCTATTAACCACAGCGTCCAGCGGGAATTTAAGAGGGTCTACTAGGTTCTGCAGAACCACCCTGTCTGAGAATTCCTCAGCTATCTCAGAGCCTATAACCCCGTCTAACGCTGTTCTTATCCACTTACGATGCTCGGCCTTTATCTTATCCCTAGAAAGTATCTCCGTAACGTCGTTACCCTGTATATACGAGGCGTTTAAGCAAAGCTCAAGCAACTTACGGTTTGGAAAATCCTCTATGTAGATTTTATGTAACGGTTTTCTCGCAGGTTGCTCAGATTCATCACCCGCCACTATCACCCTGTTGCTCTCCAGACGCAGTATAAGCTGAGTACCACGGTTCCAGCCTAGTTTCTCAATCCAAGACCTTGGAAGTGTTATGAGGTAACTTCCCATGCTGGAGAGCTGGAGCTTTCTATACTCGATGCTCATGGGGAAAATAGAATTTTACATAAAGTATAAATGTTTATGTAAATAGCATGTAAGACCGTTAACCTCATACAAAAACCATATATAGAGAACCGTAGTAACGGAAACAACACCAAGCGGTGATGCGGTGTGCTGAGAAAGGACCAGGTAGAGGAGCTTGAAGCTACTTGGCGGAGCGACAGGTGGAGGGGGGTCGAGAGGCCCTACACCCCCGAGGATGTGATAAAGCTAAGGGGCTCGCTTAAGATAGAATATACGATAGCCCGGTTGGGGGCTGAGAAGTTCTGGAGATACGTCAACACCATGCCCTACGTCTCGGCCATGGGTGCTTTAACAGGAAGCCAAGCCGTTCAAATGGTTGAGGCGGGGCTTAAGGCTATCTACGTAAGCGGCTGGCAGGTTGCGGCGGACAACAACGAGTCAGGTAACATGTACCCCGACCTGGGGCTATACCCCTCCAACAGCACCCCAATACTAATCAGCAAGATAGTAAAAGCCCTCCAACGCAGGGACCAGATACAGAGCATACAGGGGAGAAACAGCATAGACTACTTCGTCCCCATAGTGGCTGACGGCGAGGCAGGTTTCGGAGGCCCATTACACGCCTTCGAGCTCATGAAGGCCATGATAGAAGCAGGGGCTGCGGGGGTACACTTCGAGGACCAGTCGCCCAGCGAAAGGAGATGCGGCCATCTAGGAGGGAAGGTTCTCGTACCTACTGAACGTTTTATCAGAATACTTGTAGCTGCAAGACTAGCGGCTGACGTCATGGGAGTTCCCACTATACTTATAGCAAGAACAGACGCCTTAGGGGCGCAGTACATAACAAGCGACGCAGACGATAGGGATGGTAGGTTCATAATAGCTTCCAAAACTCCGGAGGGGTATTCACCGGTCTCGGGAGGATTGGAAATGGCCATAGCACGAGGCCTAGCCTACGCGCCTTACTGCGACATGATATGGTTCGAGACCTCTAAACCAGACTTGGAGGAGGCGAGGAGGTTTGCAGAAGCTATACACAGCAAATACCCGGGGAAGCTACTTGCGTATAACCTCTCACCCTCGTTCAACTGGAGCAAGAACCTGGACCAAGAGACGCTTAAGGTCTTCCAGAAGAAACTAGGGGAGATGGGCTATAAGTTCCAGTTCATAACCCTAGCAGGATTCCATGCGTTAAACGCATCTATGTTCGAGCTGTCGAAGGGGATGGTGGATGAAGGTATGCCGGCCTACGTAAGGCTGCAGCAGAGAGAGTTCGAGCTGGAGAAACAGGGCTATAAAGCGGTGAAGCACCAGAGCTTCGTAGGAGTAAACTACTACGACGAGGTAACCAACGTAATCTACGGCCAGAAGGCGGCGGCAACGGCGTTAGCAGGCTCAACCGAGGCGTCCCAGTTCTAAATCCTCATCACACTATCTATAATCGTATACGTAATCGTGTATATGCAGCATCTCCTCAGGAAGCTCCCCTGCCTGTATCTTCTTAATAACCTCTTCTCTGGATTCGCTGAATACAGCCTTTAGTATCTGTTCCCTTCTTTTCTCATCCGCCTCTGCTATTGCGAAAAGCAGCCTTGCGCTATGCTGTAGGTAACGTTCTGAAGTAAGCTGCTTATATAGGGTATCCATTATGACTGGTGCTTTGGAGCGGTCGAAGCGGGGTGCGTTTTCCTCTACAAGTCTTCTAACAGCTTCGTCATCTACGTTAAGTAGCTCAGCTATTCTATTAGACGTCTCCTCCGGCGATTGTTCTCTGAAGGGTCCTGAGTTATAGGCTTTGGAGAGTGTTTCAGCAACTTTAGAGACTAGTTCAGGGTCATTAGCTTTAGCTGGTGCTGTCTGGTTTATTATCCTAGTGGCAGCCAGCCTATCGTATTCGGCGTAGAATGCCCTGGTCCACTCGTAGTGAAGCTCCCAAAGCTTGTGGAACAGCTCCTTGGTGAATCTTGTCCCAGCCTTAACCTCTACAGCGTTCTTGGCAGGTATTACACCATTCTCAGTCAGCTCAGGTGCTTTCAGATAACCATCCTTAGTTATGGTTGCCTCGTGTTTTATCAACGTCCAGAGCCATGAGACGAATATCCTATATGTAGCGAGGTCGTTCATGAAGCGTTGGTTCAGCTCGTAGTCATCTATGGCCGCGGCTAGGTTTCCGTTTAGTATCTGGAACCCGTAGTTGGCAGCCATGTAGAAGGCATGCTGGATATGCTCTATAGTTACGTCTCCTTTTGGGGGTTCGTAAAGTCCCTGCCAGAGTGTTTTTCCATCCCATAGCTCGGGTGAGAAGAGGTTCTCGGGGGAGTTTAGTAGGCTACGTGGAATAATCCATGGTGTTATCTTTCCTTCATCGTTTATAAGCCCTAGGTTTCTAAAACGCTTCCTCTCCTCAGGTGTTAAACCGCTATCTACAGTAGGTAACTGTTTTCCGTCAACCTCCGTGTATTTGACCTCAGCTTCTATCATTCGTTGAAGTTCATGGAGTTCTGCTCTAAGAGGCTCTGAGCCTGCTGCTACGTAGGATTCTTCCTTCGTAGCCACCCAGCTCTGCCTAAAAACGTCAAAAAGCCTTCCTTTGACTCGTCCTGTCAGTATGGCGTCAAGCGTTACCTTCTCTGCTGTATTTTCATCGGGTATGAAGATGAGGCCTATTAG
>DQVM01000110.1 GCA_015661775.1 Candidatus Caldarchaeum subterraneum
AGCTGTTGTCAGAAAAAGGGATGAGATTGAAGAGGAGCTGAGAAATCTAAATGAAAGAAAAACACGATTGGAACAGGAGATTCAAATCCTTACTGGGGAGCGGAGTAAGTTAGATGATTACAAAAACACGGTCAAGGAGCTGGAGAATAAAATTGAACGTAAGATGGCTGAGATTCAACGACTGGATGAGGAGCTGAACCAAAAAAGGGAGGACCTGAAGGTTTTTGAGGAGGAAATAGATGTAGCACGCTCATTATTCACGCTTATGCACAACCCTGAGATAGCCAGCCCAGACGAGCTGGAAGCCATAGCATCCCATCTCAGCTACATAGCTAAGGTTAAAAGGGAAGGTATTGTAAAGCCTATACAGATAGAGGGTCAGATTGCTGAGAACGCCAGAGCCAAGCTGGTTAAACTGGTTATGCCTGCTATAGAAAACGAGTTTGTACCAAAGTGGTTCTTCGAGAGGGTAGAGGAGAAGTTGAAGGAGCAGATAGCAAAACGGGAGGAGCTGGAGATGAAGGTAAACCAGCTTAAGCAACAGCTGATGGAGCTGCGGAAACAGGAACAGCCTAAACCCGAAAAGCCTGTTAAAAGGGAAGAAGACGAAAAGGTTGGAGAATTTTCCGTGTTTAGGGTGCAGAGAAGCGGAGAGCCTCTTAAAACTGGTGGGAAAAAGGCAAAGGTTGTATGCCCCTACTGTGGTTCAGATAACCTAGTCATGATGCCTTTTAAAGAGGACCTGGAAGACTTGATAAACAAGAGGGAAGACCTTATGCTAACATGCAGGAGCTGTAACCGTGATATAGTTATAGATCCTACTTTGGTGATTAAGTTCTACTAACCTGCTAAGGTGGTTGTGCATGAATCCTATAATAAAGATGCTTACATGGAAAACACGGCTGCTAGGTGAGGATGATATACGGAATATACTTACCGCCGTAGCGAATATCGATAAGCAGCCGTTTTCGCTGACCGACTTAGCTGAACTACTACCTGACGAGCTTGTCAAAGATAGTAAGAAAAGACGCAGTATATCTACGCTTCTATCCACCTTGGTGGACGTAGGTTACCTCTCTAAGCCTAGTGAGAGAAAATGGTTGAGAAACTCCCCCTCGCTCAGCTATTACCTAAGCTCACAGATTATAGAGCTAGGGAACATAGAACGGGGGACTCCGGTCAAAAAGGTTGAGAAACGCATAATAGACGTTAGCAGACGATAGTGGGTTGGGAAATGCCAAGGAAACCTGCTAATAAGAAATCTCCCCGTTACAAGGCTAGAATAGGATATGAGGGGGAATACTCGCTTATAAGGAAGTTTATTGATAGCGGTGAGAACGGCTGCTACGCGGTTAGAACTCCGGGGAGCGGCTCAGGCAGGATGGCCAAACCAGATATAATAGCGTTAGACCACGGGGAGCTGCTCGCTATAGAGGTTAAATCCAGCAACAAAAACTACGCCATGTTGAATAAAGAACAGATAGAACGGCTCTTCATGTTTGTGGAGAGATTCGCGGTTAGATGCCCTCACTGTAATAAGTTTTTTAACCCCCGGCCCGTTTTTGCCATACGATTCTTAGGCCGTGGATGGAGATTTGTAGAGATAAATAAAGATGATAGGAGCAAGAATTCAATAACGGTGAGGTGGCACGGTGATGGATCTAGATGAGCTGGATATGAAGATACTCTCGCTGCTTCAGGAGGATGGGCGGATGTCATTCGCTGAGATATCTAGACGGCTTAACGTAAACGAAAACACCGTAAGATTTAGATTTTCTAGGCTGCTTAACAGAGGCGTCATACGGAAGATTGTAGCTTTGATAGACCCTCGGATGATTGGGATAAACCAGTCAGCAGCCCTTATGCTGAAGATAGACCCTGAGAAGATGGATGACGTTTTAAAGGAGCTCCGTGAGATGCGGGAAATACCCAACATATACCAGCTCTCGGGGGACTACGACGCTATAGTAGTCGTGATGGCCCGGGACATGAATGAACTCCATGGCATAGTAAGCAGGATAAAGAAAATCAAAGGCGTTACAGAAGTAAATACGCTAGTTACTATAAGAATCGTGAAAAGCGAGGTCAAGTTCTCCTTAACACGCTGACGTTTATTACCAGCCATAAGCATTATCTTCTCTGCTTTGAGCCGTGTTTTAAAGCTACTGGCTTCGCATGAACGTTTTAGGAAGAATGTATTGAATCTGATCCCTAGTGAGAATGTCCTAAGTCCTGCTGCTAAACGGGCGTTGGCGAGTGATTTGGCTGGTAGGTATGCGTTTAAGCCTGAGTTCTACGGCGGGACTAGATTCTCGCATGAGATATGGAGTATTGCAGAGGCGTTGGGCTGTGAGGTCTTTCAATCCGATTTCTGCTCCGTCTCCCCCCTCTCGGGGCATATAGCTCTTATGATGGCTCTTGACGTATGCGTGGGTAGAGGGGGTAAAATTGCCTCTCCACCCCCTCATACTGACGGATACCCTGGACTTGCGGGTGATAAGATCCCCGACGTCATGAACATAGAAACAATAACACTACCCTACGACGATGAGGAACATAGGGTAATAACTGAGGAGGCTCTGGAGCAGATACGGCGTGAGAAGCCTAAAGCAGTTGTGCTGGGGGCAAGTATAATCCTCTTCAGCCAACCTGTTAAGGAGATATCGGAAGAAACCCACTCGTATGGGGGTGTTGTTATCTTCGACGCCTCCCACGTCCTTGGTTTGATAGCGGGCAAAGCATATCCAAACCCACTTAAAGAAGGAGCTGATATAATGCTGGGCTCTACGCATAAATCCTTCTTTGGGCCTCAAGGAGGTATAATTCTATCCAACGACGAGAAGATTATGAAGAGTTTTGATACAAAGATGCTCCATAGGTTTGTTGATAATCTTCACTTCAATCGAATCGCCGCCTTAGCTGTTGCGCTGGAGGAGGTAAAAAGATACGGTATGGTGTATGCTTCTAGAGTTGTTGAGAATGCTAAGGTTCTTGCGCGGGAGCTTGAGGGAAGAGGAGTGGGGGTCTTCAAATCTAGGGATGGAAGATATACCGAGACGCATCAGGTTTACTGGCCTCAACCCCCTGAGCAGGGAGCTAAGGTTAGGGATAGGCTGGAGGAGGGCGGCATAGTAGTTGACATGGGGGTTAGGTTTGGAACCAACGAGGTTACTAGACTCGGCATGGGGGTTAAGCAGATGACTAAGGTAGCGGAGCTGGTTAAAACAGCGTTAGACGGCCATGTAAAGGAGGCCAAGCAGGAGGTTAAGAACCTGCTGAAACGCTTCAACAAGGTAAAATACACAATATAACATACATAACCACGAGCTTGAGAGCTACAGCAGTAGCCCATCCCATGCAGGCGCTAGTTAAGTATCATGGTTTAAAGGACTGGGAGCTGCGAATCCCCTACCATGACAGCATATCAGTTAACGTAGAAGCCTTAAACACAACCACAACGATAGAGTTCGGCGACTTTGAGCAAGACGTAATAATAGTTGATGGTAGGAGGCTTGAGGGAAGGGCTTTTGAAAGAGCTTTGAAGGTTATAGATTTCATTAGAAAACTGTCAGGTGTAGCGGGCAAGGTTAAAGTTGAGTCCAGGAATTCCATACCTACTGGAAGGGTTAAGGGGGTTGGCTTCTCATCCTCAGCCGGCGCAGCTTTAGCTGTTGCAGCGTATAAGGCTACGGGGCTTGACAAGGAGCTGGGTTGGGATCTTACGCTTCTCTCACGGATAGCACGTAGACTGGCAGGCTCCGCATGTAGAAGCGTGGTAGGGGAATACGCTAGATGGTATGCTGGGGGTGATGACGTGAGTTCATACGCTGAGAGAATAGCATCCAAAGAAGACCTTGACATTAGTATGGTTCTAGTTCCTCTTTACCTAGATATAACTACGGAGCAGGCCCATGCGGAGGCTGAGAAGTCGGCCTTCTTCAAAGCACGGGTTGAGTCTGCCCAGCGGAGGTGCGATGAGCTGGAGGGCATAATCAAGGAGGGGGATTTCACAGCATTTGGCAGGCTTGTTGAACTGGATTCTCTGGAGCTGCATGCAGTAACCATGACCGGGGTTGAGGGTATGCTGTTGGTTAACTGTGACTCGCTGAAGATAATCTCTCTAGTCAGGAGGATGAGAAAGGAGGAGGGGGTTGATTGTTTCTTTTCTATGCAGACAGGCCCCAGCGTATTCATCAATACAACACGTGAGGATTCTAAATATGTGGTTGAGCAGGTTAAGGAGCTGGGATACGAGCCTATAGTCTCAGGAATAGGTGGAGAGGCTTTTGTAATACAGTAAATTATCCTAAATCTTGAGAGTTGATTGTTTCCGCAGAAAACTCAACACGCTGCTCCTGCGTAGTGCTTTCTCCACGTAACGGCCTGTTGAGTCTACTAGGTTCTTGACCAGCTGTTCTAAATCGTTGAAGACCTTAGGCTCCTGCTGTAGGGCTCTCCTAGCCAATTCCCTGAACCGCCAAACCCCTAGAGGTATCCAGCCGGGGAAGATTTCTATAACAGTTATAACAGCGGCCTGTCTTTTCACTCCACGTAAATACTCCAGAACAGGCAGCCGGAGGGCATGGTAAGCCCCGCCCACGTTCTCTGGGTATATTTCCTTTTTCATGGGGATTTCAGCGTCTATGTATGGACCCTTAACTCTATCTTCTCTAATCCAGAACTCTAGAACCTCAAACATCCAAGGCCCTGGGATTAACGCTACTGTTACCCTGTTGTATAGTGCTTTAGCTTGGTGCAGCTGGTACCTCACCATCTCTGGGTATCTCTTAACCTCATTCCTCAACACCTTACCTAGTATATCATCTACGGCTGTTATGCTCCACTCTGTTGGAACTAGGCGTCTTTCTATTTTAGAACCCAGCACCCCTGCTGACATCAATCTTGTTATCTCATTCTCCGTAAAGCCGCTTCTGTAAAGCTCTACTACCGCATCTGCAGCCCTCAGGTCATAGTCACCAGCTATCTGGTCTATTTTCCTCGGCACGGCTGGGTTTTCCGTCAGTTTAAGCTGGAGAACGTTGGCCACGGGGCCGAAGGGGGCTGTTCTGGCTAGGAACCCCGCCCTTAGCAGGGGTCGTTTATCGCTTTCCAGCTCAGTATAGACGGGCTTACTTGACATAGCCAGCTCCTGCATGTTCTCAGCCATTTTATCCCCTGCTCTGGCAGCTGATACGGGTTTAACCTCCCTGCCGTAGAGGAGGGAGAGCCTCATAGCCAGGAGAGATTCCATATCCCTTGTAATCCACACCCTAGGGTTGTCGGCTTCCTTTACTTCCTCCTCCCTATCAACAGCCACTAACGCTCCTATCCTAACGCGTGGATACCCATACGAGCCTACTAGGATAGACGGAGGTGAGGGGCCGTATATGCTACTGCGGCTTATCTTCTCCCTCAGCCTCTCTACGTTCAGCAACTTACGGAAGAAAGGACATAAGTTGATGCTACAGAACCTCGGGATCCCCCCGCATACGTTGCACTCCACCTTCTCTCTCCTTTTCTCTCTGGGCTGTTCGCTGTATAGCCTAAGCTGCCGCATGGCTAGTCGCATGAGCATGGAATAGAACCGCACCTAGGGCATCCTGAGCCGTATTTCTCAACAACCGCATCCTGCAAATCAATCCCAACGACGTTACAGAAGCTGAGGAGCCAAGCTATAACATCAGCCAACTCGGCCCTAAGCTTATGCTCATCACCATCCTTCAAAGCATCAGCAGCCTCCCCCACCTCCGAAACAAACCAAAGAAACGTCCTTTCAGCACCTCGTGCAGAGTCCCTGCTGAAGTAAACCTTTCGGAAATAAACCTGCAACCCCCTCAGGCTAGCGGAACCCAAACCCGCCTCTCCTTCCATAAACCAAGAAGGGGAAACCGGTTCTAAAAACCTCTAACACCTCATTAAGGTTGATATTTAGCAGTTACACAACCCAGACGTAGGTGGGGCCGTAGTCTAGCATGGTAGGACGCCAGCCTGGGGAGCTTAACAAGAGAAGGCCCAGACCGCTGGAGGGCCTGGGTTCAAGGCCAGAGCCCAACTAAACAGGGCCTGGGGAAACTCCCAGCGGCCCCACCTCCCCCAGACCATATCCTTCCCCTCAGCTGCCTGCTGGTATTGTTTTATCTGCGGAAAGTAATTTTATGCTTTATCTCAGAGAGTTAATTCATGTATTGAGCATACTGTAGGTTAGTTCTAGGAGAAGCTCCGCGACTTCCTCCTTCTTCTTACCCTCTATTTTCTTAAAATATCCTTCTCGAGTAACTATTATCCCCTCTGTGGTAGGAGAGCCGAAGATTGAAGTTGGTTTAGATACATCTGAGGCATAGACTATGTCTGCATGCTCTAGCAGCTTCTCAGCTCTGTTACGCAGCTCTTCCTCTGGTATGCCGTATTCTGCTTTAAAACCTACTACTATGGTATCCGGGCTTATGCTTTTGACTCTTTCTATTATCTTCTCGGTTCGTGTAAATTCTAACATGAGTTTTTCTGCTGTTTCTGTTTTTATCTTTTCTTCATGCTTTACCGCTGGTTTGTAATCTGCTACGGCTATTGTTCCGAAGTATATCTTGGTTCTTCCATGTTTAAGTTTCTGTTCCAGGATGTTTATAAGTTCCTTTGATGTGAGGATGTTTATCCTCTCTATATGGGGTGGTGGGGGGAGTGATGTTCTTCCTGTGATAAGTATGGTGTCGCAGCCGCATCTGAAACACTCCCTAGCTATTGCCATTCCCATAAGACCTGAGCTTAAGTTGGTAACAACCCGTATTGGGTCTATGTATTCTACGGTAGCCCCTGCTGTTACTAACGCTTTCGTACCCTGCGGGAACTTGATTCTATAAAGCTTCCTTATTACATGCTCGCATATAACCTCGGGGAGGGCTATTTTGGCCTTTTCCTCGGCCAGCATCGGCTCTATGAACTCAACCCCTATGGATTTAAGCTTCTCAACTGCGTCTAAGAATAGTCTGTTAAGGAACATGGGTTCATGCATGGCGGGTGCTATGAGCAGAGGAATTCCAGAGCCTAGAGCTGTTTGAACCACCAACGTAACGGGTGTATCTGCGACCCCTGCAGCTATTTTGGTTATCGTGTTAAGCGTAGCGGGGGCTACTAGTATAAGGTCTGCCCCTGTTTCTTTCCCAGCCAACCCAACATGCTCCAAAGCCCCTGTTATGTTCGTAACAGGGTCGTTACCAGTGGCCCACCGTAGAAGCTCCTCACCCACCATCCTAAGCGCATCACCCGTCATAACAGGTATAACATCAGCGCCGTAGCGTATCAGCAACCTAGCTATCTCAGGCGCCTGGTAAGCCGCAACACTCCCAGTCACACATAACACTATTCTCCTACCTTCCAACGCATCTCCAAGTGAGCCTACTATACTCAGGTTATGCCGGTACTTCATCCAACCCAACAGAATGTGAATTGAGATTAATAAGTTAACACAATCCTCTCCTCTCCAGCTTCAGAGGCTCCAGCAGCTCCTCAACATACCTCTCCGAAAGCCCTGCGTCTACAAGCGCCTTAAACCTAAGGCGATTAACCTCAGAAACCATATCCCTAACCCCCCTCTCCCCCAGCAAGTCTAAGAAAGCCCCAAAGTAGGTTTCGTCCATTCCTGAAACGCCAACAAGATAAAGTTCATAATCTGCTACAACCCCTCTTAACGCATCTCTAAAATCCATATCGTGTTCCAGTCTATAACGAAGGTGTGAAACAGCGTATGCTGCGTGCAGCTCCTCGTCGTTCATCATATTAGCCAAGAGGGGGGCTGCGGGGTCTTCAGGAATTTCCGATGCCAAGTATTTGCATAAAGTTCTTACCGCTAACTTGCCTAAAACAATAGCAACTGTAGCGAAAGCTGAGAAGTCATTAATAGATAGAAGTGAGGATAGTGAAAACTGAAGGAGGTTTGATAACTTCTTAAGTTTTCTTCCTTTATCTAACCTGATAAAGAGGCAATCTAAATGCTTCGTATCGTCCCGTAGGATGTATCCTAGGGCTAGGCGGGTTTCTGTAAAGTAGCTGCTCATCATGTTAATAAATTTAGACAACCCTTGCGTAAACATAACCTCGTTTTCTACTACCAGCGTCAGCGCTTGGCAGAGCTGGGGGTCTTTCTCAAATCTGTAATCCTC
>DQVM01000157.1 GCA_015661775.1 Candidatus Caldarchaeum subterraneum
AACCACCTCACCAAAGCAGCCTGCTGCTTATGCGGAACAGTCCTAGCTACGTATAGGACTATGTTCTCCCTCTCCGAATCAGGCTCAGGACTACTCTGGAGAAAGAACTCAGGTATAGGAGGGTAAACCACAGCGGCTCCACGCCTCCAGTACCTCATTATAGCCTTTGCTGTGTATCTGGAGTTGCAGATTATATTATCTACAACCGGGACGAACCTGTCCGCCAGCATGGGGAATCTATACCTCTTAAGATACTCAGGGAGGTTCTCGTCTGTTATCTCCTCATCGTATGGGAAATGGACGTACATAGCTACTGGAACATCTCTTCTGGAGGCCATTTTCATCAAAGCAGCGTAGACAGGTTCTTGTATAACCACCAAGGTCTTCTCAGGCTCCAGCCTTAGCATCGCCTCGCGTATCGCGTTGAAGACAGCCAGCAGGCTGTCGGTTAGCAGATCACCCGACTCAAACCTCCTCTCAATACAATACACCCTCGCCTTATTATTCGTCCTGAACCACTCAGGGTCTAAACTGGCCGTAACCACCCCAACTTCATGCCCCAGCTCAACCAGCTTCGACGCCAACACGCTTGTAAGCCTCTCCGAACCCCCACGTAGGTCAAGGTGAGGATGAACCAGTAGTATCCTCATTCAACACCACCATCTTACCTACTTTCAGATATTCTATGAACCCTCCATGAAGTAGTATATATAATTCTTCACAACAACACTATATCAGTAACACTGTTCAGTAGGGCTGTGGTATGAAGGCTGTTCTTATGACGGGGTATAACAGGCCTCTGGAGGTTAGGGATGTTGAGGATTACGGGGATTTAGCGGTTGGGGAGGCCGTGGTTAAGATTGAGATGACTGGGGTGTGTTATAGGGATATACTGACTGTTGAGGGGCATTTCCCTAAGGCTAAGCCACCTCTTATTCTAGGCCATGAAATCGCAGGCCGGATAACTGCGCTGGGAGGTGATTCTAAGGAGTTCAGGGAGGGGGATAGAGTAGTTTCGCTAACCTACATAGCATGCGGCGAATGCACCTACTGCAGACGGGGCCAAGAGAATATATGCAGGAAAAGACTATGGTTTGGGGAGGACCTCAACGGCTCATACGCAGAATACGTAAAAACCCACATACGCTCCCTCGTTAAGGTCCCTGATAACATACCCGCTGAGGGGGCTGCGATAGCTGCATGCGTTACAGGTATGGTTCTGCACTCCCTTAAGAGGGTTGGAGGAGCCGGGGCCGGGGATAGCGCTCTTGTTACAGGGGCTGGCGGGGGAGTTGGGATACACGCCGTCCAGATACTGAAAGCGCTTGGAGCTAGGGTTATCGCCTTAACCACATCACCTGAGAAGGCTGAGACGATATACTCGTATGGGGCTGACGACGTTATTATAGCAGGTGAGAAGGCGTATGAGCAGGTTAGGGCTTTAACAGGAGGCGAGGGGGTTGATCTCGTTGTTGAAACCGTCGGGGAACCTACCTTCCAGCTCTCTCTCCGCTCGGTAAAATGGGGAGGCAGGATAGCTGTCATAGGAAACGTGACAGCAGCTTCCGTCAACATACCCTTAGGCCTCCTGATACTGAGGGAGAATAAGGTAAGCGGCTCCATAAGCTCCACGAAGGAGGATGTAAAAGAGGCCCTAGACATGACAGCTTCAGGGAGGTTAAAGCCTGTTGGCCGGGTATTCCCCCTAGAGAAGGCCCAAGAAGCCCACGAAGCTGTTAAGCGGCGGAAAATACTAGGTAGAGCGTTTCTCAAGCCATAAGCTTATCAAAGGCTGTTCATACAATTAAAAAATGGAGATGCCCCACGTTGAAAGGCTCTCGACTGGGGTTGATGGGGTAGATAAGCTGCTGGAAGGAGGGATACCTCGTGGTTTCCTCACAGCGGTTACAGGAGAACCAGGATGCGGCAAGACAATATTCTCAATCCACTTCATAGGCAAGGGGATAGAGGAAGGAGATAAATGCATATACGTAACAACCGAGGAGTCTAAGGAGTCTATACTCAATCAAGCGGCCCAGTTTAACATAGACTTCCAAACCGCTATAGAGGAGAAGGCCCTTATCCTGATAGACGCCCTTATGGGCAGGGAGGATAGATGGTCCCTCCAGACGCTGGATCTGGAGGCTTTGATTGGGAAGATTATAGAGGCTAAGAAGGAGCTGGGCTACGGCCGTTCTAGGATTGTTATAGACTCGCTATCAGCATTCTGGCTAGATAAACCAGCTATGGCACGTAGATACAGCTACTACGTCAAGAAGATACTCTCGAAATGGGACTTCACAGTAGTTGCAACCAGCCAGTACGCCATAACAACATCAGACGCCTTCGGATTCGGAATAGAGCATATAGCAGATGGAGTAATAAGATTCAGAAGAGCGATAAGAAACGGCTACTTGAGAAGATACATCATAATAGAGAAGATGCGTCAAACAAACCACAGCACAAGGGTTCATGAGATAACTATACAACACGGAAAGGGGATTGTGGTTAAGGATGTGGCTGAGGAGAGCAGAGAAGACTTTACACTCCCCCCTAAGGTTGTTAGGAGAATAGTAGAAGCTAAGAGACGTTCTGAAGAAGCGTTGCCGTAAGTATTTACTGAAAAGTTTAATTAACGTGCTTAAGATAAGCAAGCGGTGCAGAGATTGGAGACTCTTCTCCTAACCCATAAGGAGGTTGAGGAGATTCTAACAGATATAGCTGAAGTTATTGAAGCTGTTGAATCTGCATTTAGGGAGAAGGGGCTTGGAAGGGTTCAGATGCCTGCGAAGGTTTACCTAAACTTCACAAAATACGAAGGCGACCTAAGGGCTATGCCAGCTTATCTAGAGGAGATGGATATAGCATCTGTTAAAGTGGTTAACTCCCACCCCGGCAACAAACACTTACACAACCTCCCCACAGTTATGGCTGTTATCATACTTGCAGAGCCTAAAACCGGCTTCCCCCTAGCTATAATGGACGGCACCCACATCACTAAAATGAGAACCGGAGCAGCTGGAGGTGTTGCCTCCAAGTATCTAGCCGTTAGAAACCCTAGAAAGATAGCCATGATAGGGGCTGGAACACAGGCCAGAACACAGCTACAGGCGTTAATGACGCTGTACAAGACAATAGAACAGGTAAACGTATACGACATAAACCCTGACAACGCGGTAAAGTATGTTAATGAAATGCATACATTATATTCAGGCGTAGTTTTCTCAATCAAGCCAACAGTTAAAGAAGCAGTGGATGACGTTGATATAATAACAACCACAACACCCTCCAGAAAACCAGTTGTTATGAACGAGTGGATAGACGAGGGGGTTCACTTCAACTGCATAGGGGCAGATGCCCCGGGGAAGCAGGAGCTGGACCCGGCTATACTGAAACGCGCCAAGATAGTTGTCGATGACTATGAGCAGGCGTTACACAGCGGCGAGGTAAATGTCCCCGTCTCTCAGGGTATCTTATCTAGAGAAGATATATACGCGGAGTTGGGGGAGGTTGTGGCAGGACTCAAGAAGGGCCGTGAAACAGATGGGGAGGTAACGGTCTTTACATCAACAGGCCTAGCTATACAAGACGCAGTAACGGCGTATATGGTGTATAGTAAAGCTCTCCGCATCAAAAAAGGTACGCCTCTTGAGATTATTCACACCGAAGTCTAGTACGCTACGTTTATACTAAACCAAGTTCATAAAATACAAGAAGGCCATGCAGCCATCCAAGATGCTTATGCTCCTACTCGGTATCATAATACTAGTTATAGGCCTTATACTAAGCTGGCGTCTAATAATACAGATAATAGGACTCATACTCGTTTTGATTGCAATCCTACTCATAGCATCGGCCCTCTCATCACTATCTCGTAAAATCTAACCTCACTTATTCAAAAAAGTAGAGTTTTTGGAAAAGGGTATTAAATCACCGCCTTAAAGAGAAGCATGCAGCGATGCCCAGTTACAGGCTCAAGACACAGTTCTATCTAGGCTTATTATCAGGCCTAGTTACTGTAACCCTATCCTACATACTACGAGTTACAATTAATACCCCCTTCCTACCCGAACTAGCTGCTGCAGCAATTATTTCCATAACCCCCGCCTCCATAGAGTCTCAAATTATCCTACTCCTACGCGAAGCAGCAAAGTACATAACAATACTATCGGCGTCTATAATCAATGTGCTGTTATATGGATTGTTAACGGTCTTAATCTTTAGCTTATCTGAAGATAGGAGGGTTAGAGCCGGCGTAGCAGTAGGTTTAGCAGCGTTAATCAACATGGGCCTTGCGTTTTCGTTTATTATGCTGAGCGAGGTGGAGCCTGTTAGAATTACGCTAAGCTCTCTACTGCTTGGGATACTGCTGCCCAGCTTCTCATACGGCATGCTACTAAGCCTCCCACCCACACTTCTATATGGGGAGACAAAAACTAGAAGGGTGTGTAACGCTTTATCCACTTCTAAATCCTTCAAAAATAGAAGAAGGCTGTTCATCCATACACTATCGGCGTCGGCGTTGGCGTTTGTAATCATAATCTATGGTTTAGAGAAGATTCTTAACAACAGAACACAGCTTGAGAACAACGTAGAAACAACCCAATACCAAGAGACGGGGGATGTTCTTAACCATCCTATAACACGTTCAGTAGCCGAGTACGAGGTAACACCCAACGAGCTTTTTTACCGCGTTGATATAAACACCATAACCACCCCCAATATTGACGTAAGTAGATGGAGGTTAAGGATTTCCGGTTCCGTATATAATGAGCTTTACTTAACCTACGATGAAATAACCTCCCTTCCTTATGTCGAGGAGTATACGACGCTGGAGTGCGTTAGCAACGAGATAGGCGGGGATTTAATGAGCACAGCTAAGTGGAGGGGGGTGAAGCTTAAAGACATACTACAACGAGCAGGCGTAAAGCAGGGAGCTAAGTATGTGGTTTTTAAGTGTTATGACGGCTATGACGTGGGGATACCTCTGGAAAAGGCTCTGGAGGAGAATGTTATACTTGCTTACATGATGAACGACAGGCAGTTGCCTAAAGATCATGGATTCCCCTTAAGAGCGGTAGTTCCCAGCTACTATGGTATGATGAACGCCAAGTGGATTACTGGGATTGAAGTAGTTGACGAAACCTATAATGGGTTCTGGCAGAGACGGGGATGGGCTAACGAGGCTGAGTATAAGATCCACTCAACTATACTAACCCACGGCAACCCCAAGCTACGTAGGAGATTCCCAAGCCTAGCTAAACACCCAACATACGCAATCCTGAACAGACGCACAATCGTAGCGGGGATCGCATTCGCAGGGGATAGGGGTATTGAGAGGGTTGAAGTCAGCGTTGATGGAGGAAGAACATGGGAGAACGCCACCCTGAAAGACCCCCTATCAGGAAGTACTTGGGTTATATGGGCTTTAGAATGGCTTCCAACCAGAAGCGGAGGAACGAAGATTATGGTAAGGGCTGTGGATAAGACGGGGAAAGTTCAGACGGCTGTTGTTAAACCCCCATTCCCAGACGGCGCTACTGGTTATCACGTCATAGATATAGAGGTTAAACCCAGCGCCCCGTGACGTTTTAAAGCTCCCCCACATTTCATAAGTAGCTTGACCCTGATATGGTGGATGTAGCAGCGTCAATAATGGCCGCTGGCCTATCAACTAGATTCAAAGCGGATAAGCTGGAGGCGGGGCTTGGGGGGAAACCAGTAATATCATGGGTTTTGGAGGCTGTTGAAGAAGCAGGGATAACACGTAGGTCGGCGGTGGTGAGGAGGGGGAGGCTGGTTGACCTATGCTCCAGGATGGGGTTTGAGGTATTGATTAACGAAAGACCTGAGGAGGGGCTTAGTTCCTCCATCAGGATAGCTGCTAAATGGCTTCCCAGCGGGTTTGATGGGCTGTTAATACTGTTGGGCGACCAACCCCTAGTCTCTCCCTACACGATAAGGGAGATTATTAAAGAGTTTTCTAAAGGCTCCGGTTTTATCGTCTCCGCATCAATTGACGACAACCCCGTTAATCCTGTTGTATTTCACCGGTCTTTGGTTGGTGAGTTGATGAAGCTTAGGGGTGATGTAGGTGCTAAGTCTATCATCCTTAGGCATTTAGACCTCGTTAAGAAGATACCTGTAGATAGGCGGGAGCTCCTGGATATCGATACCCTGGATTCCCTTAGGCTGGCTGAGAGGTACGTCCGCGAGTTAGGTAGACTCAAGTAGCCTCGCCGAGTCTATCTTCCCATCTCCGTCCAGGTCCAAGCCCAGCACAACAGCAGCCCACCGCTCTGAGCTGGGGTTATAACGTTTTAGCAGCTCCCTCCACCTGGTTGTAAGCATCATAACAGTTGCTTTTGTGCCTACTGCACGAAGCCCAGCCAACACAAGGGCATGCTTACCGTTATTCATCTTAACCTTAGCCACCAAACCCGTGAATTCAGAGGTGTATATCTGGTTTTCCGACACTATACCAGACCAGTAATTCCTCTCGTTAAAACGTATAGGAAGTAGGTCGTTAACCTCAGCCGTTATCAAGTTAACCCCAGGCCCTCCTATCAGTATCATGTTATTATCATATAGCTTCTCAGCCTTAACATCTACGTCCAGCCTTATTTTAAAACCATCTACCGATTCAACATACTGGCCTAGGAACAGCCCCAGCTGGAATGCATAATGCCCATCTGACGCCACCGACATGTTAGGGCCATGAGGATGCGGAGAGCCTACAACGACTATGCCATCTAACCGCCCGTTCTTGAATATCGGGTTTAGAAAATCAGCCAGCCTCCGCGGCATATCTCTAGAAGCCCTACGCCAGCCATGCCTGTTAACAACCAGCGTTACGGCGTCTGTGTTTACCCTATAAAACTGCGCATGCCCACCTCTAACGTTACTCTCACCCACTAGGCTAACCAGCTCGTTCCTCTCAAAACGTTTAATATAGTAGTAAACCAGCTGCTTACTCAAGCTAAGCCTACGGGCAATCTCAGCAGGGTAACCAACACCCTCAGCTATTGCGCAGAGAATACGGTAAGCCGTCCTCGTTGATACTAGTTTAAAAAGTTCAGGATTATCTGCGATAATAGAGGATATCTGCTTATTGTCTTGTTTTACTGTTGCTGTTCTCCTCATAGCTTTCCAGTCAAAATATTGTTTAACTGGTTAAATAAATGTTTTATCATGGTTTAAATCTCAGCTTAATCGCTTAGCCCCCTAGGGCATGTGCGGTATTGTTGGTTATATCGGTTCTGAAAACGCGGCCCCTGTTCTGCATAGGGCGTTAACCCGCCTAGAGTATCGGGGTTATGACTCCGCCGGCATAGCTACTGTTTTTAACGGCAGGGTTTTCGTTAAGAAGGACAGCGGCCGTATTGAGGAGATTCACAAGAGGCTTAACCTAGATGATATGCCGGGTGGTGTGGGTATAGCCCATACCCGCTGGGCTACTCACGGAGGCCCTTCACAAGCCAACGCCCACCCCCACCTAGATTGCTCAAACTCCATAGCGGTAGTCCACAACGGGGTTATCGAGAATTTTCTTCAGCTGAGGAAGGAGCTGACAGAGCTAAACCACGTGTTTAAGTCGAAGACCGATACTGAGGTTATAGTCCACCTAGTAGAGGAGTATCACGTAAGGCAGGGGAAACCCCTATTAGAGGCGTTCTTGACGGCTTTAGAGAGAATTCAAGGCTCTTACGCAGTAGCCTTAATCTCGTCAAACGCGGCGAGGGAGATACTTGTTGCACGTAACGACGCGCCCCTCGCTATAGGGGTTGGGGATGGGTTTAACTTCATCTCCTCCGACGTTACGGCTTTTATCGAGAAGACTAAACGGGCTGTCTTTCTCCAGAACGGGGAGGCCGCGGTAGTCAGGGCTGATGGCTATGATATAATCAAGCTAGCTACCAGAGGCGCTGTGGCTAGGAAACCAGTAACCCTGCTTTGGGATATCGAGATGGCTGAGAAACACGGCTACCCACACTTCACGCTGAAGGAGATACATGAACAACCTGAAGCACTACGTAACGCCCTTAGGCTCCAGAACATATACGTAGACTTACTAACAGAGCTGCTCGACAGGGGTAGGGATATATTCCTGCTAGGCGCAGGCACCTCCTACCACGCATGTTTAGCAGGCTCGTATCTATTCTCCAAGATAGCTAGGGTGGCTACATACCCTGTCGTGGCTTCAGAGTTTGTAGAGAACTACGGGGCTTCAGTTAACGCAGACACGGTTATACTGGCGGTAAGCCAATCCGGAGAAACTGCTGACGTCCTAAACGCGTTGGAACACGCTAGGCTGAGAGCGGCTACTATACTTGGGATAACAAACACAGTGGGAAGCACTTTAACTAGAATATCTAGGGCATATGTCCTGCAGAACTCGGGCCCTGAAATAGGGGTGGCAGCCACCAAGACGTATACTGCTCAGGTCCTGGTTCTTACCCAGCTGGCTCTGCGTTTAGCTAAGCTGAGGGGGAAGCTGGCTCAGTTTGAGATGGATGAGTTTAAGGAAACCCTAGTGAATATACCCGGTATAGTTGAGGTGGTTATCTCGCGTGTTGAGAAGCCTATGCGGGAGGTTGCTGAGAAGCTGGTGGATAAAGATGTTCTCCTATTTCTGGGTAGGGGGGTAAGTAGCAGCACAGCAGCGGAGGCCCGGCTTAAGGTAATGGAACTCTCCTACATACCCTGCATATCATACTCAGCCGGCGAGAGCAAGCACGGGCCTATAAGCATAATAGACAAGGGCTTCCCGGTCTTCTTCATAGTCCCCCCGGATGATGACAGGAAGCAGAATATAGGGAATATAATGGAGATGAAGGCCCGGGGTGCTATGATAATAGCTGTTGCCGATGAGAACGATGATGAGGTTAGGGAACTGTCAGATATCTTCATAGGCATGCCTGCAGTGCATCCGCTACTCAGCCCAATACCCTACGTAATCCCCTTCCAGTTCCTAGCATACTACTTAGCAATCCTGAGGGGAAACGACCCCGATAAACCCCGCAACTTGGCTAAGTCAGTAACTGTTCTCTGAAAAATGTTATAATCCCCCCTTTACATAAATTATACGGCAGGGGTTGTGATAAACTACTGGATTCTAGTGGTTAAGGACCATCAAAAGTCGGGCCGCCGGATTCCTGCTTTGGAGGTTTTACGCACTAGGGTTGAGCATCGTTTTTGGTCGTTAAGCAGCAGGGCTAGGAACATAAATAGAATAAAACCAGGTGATAGGGTGGTCTTCTACATCTCCAGCTCCGGGGGGAGGGGGTTCGCAGGCACGGCCGTAGTTTCCTCAACACCCCACCCAATAACACTTGAGCAGAGATTCCACATCTACGGCTATCCCTCGGAGACATTCGACTATTCAATAGAGCTGGAGAACCCGGTTATGTGGAATAAGCTAGTATCACCGGCAGAGCTTTTGGGCAAAGTTTCATTCCTCCACAGCGAAAGATGGTGGACTAGGTTTAGAGGCAGTATAATCAAGATAACCGAGGATGATTACGATAAGATAGTCGCTTTAGCACCTATACCGTAGCGTGGAGAAGGTTTATAACTAAAACAGAGGAGACTACACAAGTAACCCCACATGACGCTGATAATACTCGACGCCTCATGCCCCAACTGCGGCGGGGCTATCGAAGACGACCGGCTGCTAAAGGGAGCTGTATGCGGAAAATGCCTACCTAAAATCCCAAACGAAGTTAATCCACTAACCTTAGCTGAGGTTCTACGGCGACGTAACAGGCTTATGCGTTATAAAGTGGTTAAAGAACTTGATGAGGAGGTTAAGCGGTTTAAAGAGGAGTTCAGAAAAGCAGTAGGAAACGAGCCTTGGGCTCTACAGGAGGTCTGGGCCTGTAGGGTTTTCTTGGATGAGAATTTCTCAATAGTAGCCCCCACTGGAGTTGGGAAGACAATATTCTGCATACTAGCTTGCCTCTACCTGATTAAACATAAGAAAAGAAGATGCTACCTCATGCTCCCCAGCAGCATACTGGTTCACCAGGTGGTTGATAAGGCGCGTGAATTCATGAAGAAGCTCAAGATAAGCGAAGATAACCTAGCTTATTACCACTCGGCGTTGCCTTCCAAGACTAGGAAGGCTATGCTGAGCAAAATAACCAACGGCGAGTTTAAGCTCCTAGTAACTACAGATAGGTTTCTGATAACTAGAGGCGATACGCTGGGGAGGATACAGATAGATAATATATTCGTTGATGACGTCGATTCATTCCTAAAATCACCCAAGAACATAGATAGGGTGGTTAAGGTTTTAGGATTTCCTCCCGAGGTGGTGGATAAGGTTCTTAAGCTCATAGACCTAAGACTTAAACTGTCCCGTAGATATGACAAGAGCCTTGAACAGGAGTATAACAACCTAGCCCACGAGGTTGAGGAGGCTAAACGCCGTAAACACGGGAAACTGGTAGTAGCTGGAGCTACGTTAAGAACCAAGATGACTAAACGTATGTTAATCTTCAGCGAGCTGCTGGATTTTGAACCAGGGACAAGCCCCAAGTTTGTCAGGAACATCATAGACTTTAAGCTGGAGAAGCGGGGGGAGCTGGTATCCACAGCAGTTGAGCTTGTTAAGAAACACGGCCGGGGGGCGTTAGTCTTTATCCCTATGGCTTACGGTAGGGAGCTGGCCAGACGGGTTACTGAAAAACTAGCTGAAGCAGGTATACGGGCTTACTTCTACGAAAAGATGGAAGAGGGAATTCTGGAGAAGTTCGAGAAGGGAGAGTATGACGCTCTAGTTGGAATAGCCGCCAGCAGAAGCCCCTTCGTAAGGGGAATAGACCTACCTGAGACGATAAGATACGCAGTCTTCGTAGGAGTCCCGAGACGGGAGGTTAAGATAGAGAGATACGAGCTTAACCCCAACAAGCTATTCACACTACTAAGCAACATACTGGATATACTGGACGAGCAGCGTAAGACTAGAGCCATGCTGATTCTGCAGAACCTCCGTAAAGTAATCCCAGCTACTGCCGATACGGTTGAGAAGATAAAAACTACGCTAACGGAAGGCCAGCAGTCTGGTTATGCAGGGTATGTGGCTAAGGTTGTTAAGGATGCCGCTGACTTCGTAAAGGAGACGCTCACCCCAGAGCTTATATCCAAGATAGAGGAGAGCGCCGACATTTCCGTTAAAGCCGTAGACGACGGGTTTAGGGTTACTATACCCGACACCAGCGGTTATCTCCAAGCATCGGGGAGAACATCCCGTCTCTACGCAGGAGGCGTAACTAAGGGAGTATCAATACTCCTTGTAGACGACGTGAAGGCGCTAACCGGCCTAACCAGGAGGCTCAAGTTTATCCTAGAGGAGTTTGAATGGGTGGATTACGACGATCAGGAAGCCTTAAGGGAATTTAGAGAAGTAGACAGGGATAGGGAGGCTATAAAGGAGATAAAGAGAGGAAAGCTCACACTACCCTCTTCAGCAATAGCGAGGGAAGCCTTGATGATAGTAGAATCACCTACAAAGGCAAGAACCTTCGCCAAGTTCTTCGGAAAGCCCTTCAGAAGAAAAATAGGAGACATCACGATATACTCAACCGCAACAGGTAATATTATCCTCAACATAGCAGCTACGATGGGGCATTTAACAGACCTGTCAACGACACCCGGATACTACGGGGTTATTATAGAGGATGAAAGCTTCAAACCAGTATTCTCCCCTATTAAGAAATGCGGCCGCTGTGGGTATCAGTTCGTAGACGGCGACACCTGCCCCAGCTGCGGAAGTAGGAGCATCTTCTCCAAGGGTGAGGTAATAGAAGCCCTACGGAAAGCGGCTTTAACCGTCAACGAGATTTACGTCGCCACAGACCCAGACGCAGAGGGGGAGAAGATAGCCTACGACATAACATGCCTGCTGAAACCCTACAACAAAACAGTATACCGGCTGGAGTTCCACGAGGTTACTAGGAAAGCCCTGCTTAAAGCGTTGGCTAACAAGAGAAGTATATCTACAAACCTAGTTGAGGCGCAGTTGGTTAGGCGGATAGAGGATAGGTGGTTTGGATTTGAGCTTAGCAGACGTTTATGGGAGCACTTCGGCTCCCGTAATCTATCAGCAGGGAGGGTTCAGACACCTGTCCTAGGGTGGATTGTCAAACGCCTAGAGGAGGCTAAGAAGAAGAAAACCATCGCAAGGGTTGTTGTTGAGGGGAATGTCGAGCTCAGCTTCGAGAATCCCCAGAATCTGGAGCTTATAAAGGAGAAGGCTGAGAGAAACGAGCTGGCCGTAGAGATAAAAGACGCGAGAGAGTATGTCCAAAGCATATCCCCCGCCCCGCCTTACATAACAGCCACCCTGCTACGTGATGCGTATCAGTTCCTAAGGTTTCCAGTAGGGTTAACCATGCGCCTCGCACAGGAACTCTTCGAGAGCGGTTTCATAACCTACCACAGAACAGACTCCACGACGGTATCCTCAGCAGGCCTGGCCATAGCAAGAGAATACATAGAAAACAAAAACCTAGGTGAGTTTACCCCCAGGACATACGCTAGAGAAGGGGCCCACGAGTGTATAAGGCCTGTTAGGCCCCTTGACAGGACAAAGCTCCAGCAATACATACAGATTGGCTTGATAAAACCCGTCGTCCCCCTCACCGATAGACACCTAAGGTTATACGACCTCATATTCAGACGATTCATAGCCAGCCAGCTTCCACCGGCTAAAGTAGTATCCCAGAGCTTCAAAGCAGAGATGGAAGGAAACGAAATCAACGTAGAGCGGGTTGTAAATATACTAGAAACAGGGTTTAACAAGATATTCCAGACCGTAAGACAGGAGAATAGAATAGAACCGGGAGTCCGTAGAGTCTTAAGCATGCAGGTATTAACAACCCCCGCCGCTAGGCTGTATACAGAGGGAGATATAATCTCGTTAATGAGGGAGAGGAGAATAGGGAGGCCCAGCACATATAGTAAGATAGTTCAAGTTCTCTTCGACAGGCGTTACGTTATCGAGAAGAGCGGTAGATTAATACCGACTAGTAAGGGGATTAAGGTCTATGGATATCTGTTCAGCAACTTCGGGAAGTACGTCTCGGAGGAGACTACACGGGAGCTGGAGATGGTGATGGATTTGATAGAGGAGGGGCGGGAGAATTACGTTGACGTTCTTAAGAAGCTGAAGGAGCAGACCGAGGCTATAAGCGTTAGGGCTTGAGGAAGTGGAGTAGGGTTGGAGTTTATTCCGATAGCTGAGGAGAGCTTAGGGGTAAGGTCGGTAGCCGCCTACTTAACCACCGGCGACGTTAATATCCTCCTAGACCCAGGGATAAGCCTAGCCCCCAAACGCTACGGCCTCCCACCCCATCCAGCCGAGGTAGAGAGGGCTAAGCAACTTAGGAAAGAGCTGGAACAACACGTGAAAGACGCAAACATACTCTTCATAAGCCACTACCACCGAGACCACTACACAGTACCCTACAGCAGCATATACATGGCGACTGATGAAAAAAGCTACCTAAGGATATACCCCGAGAAGAAGATACTCATGAAAGCCCCGCACGACCTTAACTACAGCCAGAGGACTAGGTATAAGGAGCTTCTGAAGGCGTTGGAGAAGGTGAAATGCCTCAAAGAACACGCCGACGGTGTTGAAACAGTTATTGGAGGTACTAGGATCAGCGTCTCCAAACCCCTGCCCCACGGCCCTGATAACTCTAAGACAGGCACGGTAATAGCCTTAACAATAGAAGAAGACCATAAACTAGTCTTCGCACCCGACATCCAGGGCCCCATGTCTGAACAAACTCTAAATCATATACTTAGA
>DQVM01000151.1 GCA_015661775.1 Candidatus Caldarchaeum subterraneum
AATCCTCTCCAGCCTCTGCCTAACCTGACTGGCGGAGAGCCTCTCAGGCCCCCTCTCGGTAACCTCCACTATCGTAACAGGCTTCTCCAGCTCTATCTTCAGCTGCTTCTCCCCGCAGTGGTGGCATGACTGCGTAGACATGGCTTTCTGCTTAACCCTGTAGTAGACGTGCCTAAACGGCCTCCCAACCTCCTTAAGCTGTTGAATCTCATCCTTAAACCTCTGTATATCATTATCTGACAGCAGTATCCTGCCGCAGCTCCTGCATGTGCATTTCAGAAGCTCATATATCGTTTTAGCGAATCCGACGTGAATAACCGGTACGGGTAATTCTATATTCCCGAAGTGTCCTGGGCATCCTAGGTATGTGTTTCCGCATGTTTTACACCTCTGGCCCGGCTCTAGGGTGCCCAGCCTCGGGTCCATGACGCCTGTTGGTATTGGCATTCCATCCTCGTCGTATGTGTCAGGTGAGCTTATCTCGGCTACGCTCATCTTTCTAATCAGGTCAGGTGAGAGGATTCCGAACTGTATCTTGGATATCGTGGTTTCGTAGCTTACGCTCATGTGTTTCCACCTCCTAGGTTAAAGGCTTTAAGAATGGTATAGGCTGACTCCATGATTCTTTTAGTGTAGTAGCTTTTGTGGTGTTTATATTTAAGATAGCCTACGCCTTTCATGTCGGGGGCATCTCCTCCGTCTCAATCTTTATTCTAATACCCATGCTCAGCAGCTCGTTTAGCAGTAGGTAGAAGGCGTAGCTCATCGTAACCGGCTTCACCTTAACATCCCTCTCGTCTACGCGGCATATGAAGCGTTCCTGCTTAAGGTCGTAGTAGGCTGGTAGTCCGCATTTTTCGCAGAAGTAGGCCGTGTACCTGTCGCTCTGTTCCAGTAGCCTGTCCAGCAGCAGGTAAGACGCTCCGTAGGCTATTAGGCAGTCTCTCTCCATCTCCCCGAACTTCAGACCACCTCCTCTAGCCCTGCCTTCGGTGGGCTGGCGGGTGAGCATCTGCACCTGCCCCCGTGCCCTGGCATGTATCTTATCCCTAACTAGGTGATGTAGCCGCTGGTAATAGACTATGCCCACGAATATCTCAGCTTCGTACCTCTCTCCGGTTAGGCCGTTGTATAGTATCTCCTTGCCCGTGCTCTTGAACCCGAGCTCTTCAAGCTCTTTCTTTATCTCCTCTAGGGGCTTGCCCATGAACGGTGTGCCGTCTATCTGCTCTCCTTTCAAAGCGCTTAGCTTCCCCGCCAGGCTCTCCATCAACTGCCCTAAGGTCATTCTGGAGGGGAATGCATGCGGGTTTATCAGCAGGTCTGGGACTATCCCGTCTTTTGTGTAGGGCATATCCTCCTGTGGGAAGAGCATGCCCACAACCCCCTTCTGCCCATGTCTTGAGCTGAACTTATCCCCTATCTCCGTGAAGCAGACAGTCCTAACCCTTGCTTTGGCTATCTTATTACCCTCCACCGTTTTAGTTATGAATATAGCATCCACCACACCAGCCTCAGATGGCCTAACAGCCTCCGAGGCGTCCCTCCAAACCATCTCCCTAGTCGGCACCCGCTGGTACTCCTCCATGAAACGAGGCGGGCTCATCATGCCTATAATCACCATACCCCCGGAGACGTCTGACTCTATGTTGGCGAAGCCGTCGCTGTCCAGCACCCTGTAGTACTGGTCTCCCCTATATCCCTTGACGCTTGGGTCTGGTATGCCGAACTTATCATGCTGACCCCCTAAGTAGGGCCTGGCCTCCACCTCATAGGTTCTGTAGCTTAGCGAGAGCCCTAAGCCCCTCTCCACCGCTGATTTATTCAAAACTACAGCGTCCTCCATGTTGTAGCCCTGCCCAGTCAAGACTGCTACAACCATATTCTGCCCTGATGGCCGTGTGTTTAGGCCTATGAATTCAGCTGCCTTTGTTGTTACTATAGGCTTCTGTGGATAGATTAGTAGGTGCATCCTGGAGTCTGTTCTGAGGTCGTAGTTGGAGGCGAAGATACCTAGAGCCTGCTTACCCATAGCTCCCTCGTAAACATTCCTAGGCGACTGGTTGTGCTGGGCGTATGGTATCATAGCTACTACAGCACCCAGCATGGCGTATGGGGATATCTCCAAATGCGTATGCTCGCTGGTTAAAGACGCTGCTTCTACAGCTACGTAGGCGTTCTCCTCCTCCTCAGCATCTAGGAACTCTATAACACCTAGGTTCACCAAGTCCCTGAACCTGAGCGTCCCGTTCTTCAGCGACTCTATATGCTGGAGCTTCAGCTTCGGCTGGCCCTTATCCACGATTATCAACGGCCTCCTAACCCTCCCCTCATCTGTGTTTATCCAAACCTCCTTAACATGCCCATAGTCGTATAACGCCACGTTTACGTTCTGGTTAATCTCGCCTTCACGTCTACGCCTCCTAAGCTCGCTCACCAAGGCGTTTCCGTTGTTGTGATAGCCTATCAGCAGCCCGTCTATGAAGATCTTGGTGTTGGGCATATGCTTCTTCCTAGTAATAACCTCCGCCAGCGGAACTACCCCAAGCTGGAAGAGCTTATCCAGTACATCCCGTCTGTTAGTCTGGAAGGAAAACTCTGCGCTTAGGGCTAGGTTCTTCACCAGCCCCGCGTTGCTCCCCTCAGGGGTTTCGTTGGGGCAGAGCCTACCCCAGTGAGTGCCGTGTAGGTCTCTCGCCTCGAAGTGCGGCTGTCCTCTGCTGAGAGGGGACTGAACCCTACGTAGGTGGCTTAGCGTAGCTACGTAGTTTGTCCTGTTCAGCAGCTGCGTAACCCCAACCCTTCCACCTGGCCAGTTACCTGTAGCGAAGGCGTGTCTAACGAAGTCGCTTACGATATCTGAACGTATGAAGGTTGATATCTTGACAGGCTGACGGGTGGCTAGTAGCTTCTCCAGCTGGTAGCGTATATCCCGAATCAGCTTCATGAAGGCCATTCTATAAAGCTCCATCAACAAGGGCCCTTCCAGCTTTACCCTCTTATTCGCGTAATGATCCCTGTCGCTGGGTTTTCTTATTCCTAGACTCGCCTCCAGTACTCTGCCTATCATCTCGCATAGGTAGACGGCTTTATTATAGCGGGCCGCCTTCATCTCCCCTATGTGGATTAGGAAGGTTCTATCCAGCAGCTGCTCTGCCCGTTCAACCCTATACTCCTCAGCATATCCAAGGGCTATTCTATTACCTATGTAACGTAGTGCTTCTTCTACGGTTTCAACGCCTGCAGCTTCCCTGAAAGAGGGTTCTAGAAGCTCCTGAACCTCCTTAAGGGGTGATATTAGATTGACTATATCCCTGTCGTTGGTCATCCCAAGGGCTCTTAGCATGATTATGGCTGGGATGCCTTTGTAGATTCTGGAGAAGAACACCCTTATCGGGTTTCCTTCCTTGTAGTTCACCTCCACCCTGACCTGCCTGCCGTGAGCCGAGGACAACACCACCGCCGTGTACTGGGGCTTGCCGTTGGAGTCCTTCCTAGTTATCATTATCCTGTTAGGAGCTAGGTCTTCTATTGCCACTACCACACGTTCAGAGCCGTTTATGATGAAGTAACCACCAGGGTCATAGGGGTCTTCACCTACGGCCATAAGCTCGTCGGGGGTCATCTTGGATATGGGGCATACATCCGACTTCACCATAACTGGAATAGTACCTATCTTAACCAAATCCGAGTCTACGCGCCTACCGTCCACGAAGAGGCTCATCCTAACGTATATAGGGGCCTCGTAGGTTATGTTACGCAGCCTAGCCTCAGAGGGGTATATCCTTTCGTTTATAGCCCCATCACTCTCCACAACCCCAGGCGTTCCTATCTCCACCTGACCAAACTTCAGAACAGCAGTACCGTGCCGCGTTCTGATCTCCTGATCACCCATAGAGTTTATCAGCTGCTGCAGGCCCTCTCTAACGAACCAGTTGTAAGACTTGAGGTGATGCTGGACGAGGCCTTCTTCCTCAATATACGCCTTCATAACCTCCCAAAGGTCTTCGGAGGAGAGTTTAGGAACTACCTGCTGCATACCCATTATAGCACCTCCTTAGTAACAATTCTGTAATAAATCGCTTTCCCCGCAGTCTCGGAGCTGCGTGTTATCTTAATAATATCCCCCGGCTTCGCTCCCAGCTCCTTAACTACCGGATCGTTCACAGATATGAAGGGAAGCTGGTAGGGCTGAACTCCGTAACGCTCCAGAACCTGCTGCTTCTCCTCCTCGCTTAATATCTCATGTTTAGGAACTAGGAAGTGCTGTAGTATGTTGAAGGGCTCTTCCTTAACTTCCTCAACCTCCTCAACCTTGACTGCCGCTTTCTTCTTTACAGCTTTGGCTGTAGTCTTCTTAGCTACGGCTGTCTTCTTTTTAGAGACCCCAGACTTACGCGTCTTACTCACCTAAAACCACCCAACATACATAACCTACTAGAATAACTCCACGACCTAGATTTAAACATACTAGAAAACAACAAAACACACCTACTCAGCTGTTAATTAACCTTCCTAACTCAACAGCAACAGTAGGGAAATTAAAGACCAGCAACTTGAAAAGCACCAACCGGGCCCAGGGGGATTTGAACCCCCGGCCTGCCGGTTAAGAGCCGGCCGCTCTACCTGACTGAGCTATGGGCCCGCTTTTCCTTTGTTGCTCCTCAAGGTTGGGTTTTCTTCCTCTTATTTTTAAGTGTTATTTTCAGTAGTAGCTTGTAATATTTATGAGCTAGTGAGGAGGAGATTTAGTAGAAGAAGGAATTATCATTACTTTATGGGTGTTTTGGATGAGTGTTACGTTGAGGGTTGCTGAGGCTCATCACCGTGAAGTGGGTAGGGGTGTTGCGGTTGTAGATAGAAGGGTTGTGGATGAGCAGGGCTGGAGGCCGGGGGATGTTATATAGATTCAGGGAAATAGGAAGACATACGCCCGGCTTTGGCCCAGCAGACCTGAGGATTATGGAACAGGCCTCATTAGGATAGACAGCTCAATAAGAAACAACGCAGGCGTCTCGATAGGGGATAAGGTTTCTGTAAGGAGGGTGTCTGTTAAACCAGCTGAGCGAGTAACTCTAGCGCCTACTGAGCCGCTTAGAATAATAGGTGGAGAAGAGTACCTAAGTCAGCTTCTAGAGGGAAGAGTAGTAACACGAGGAGATACTATAACAATAAA
>DQVM01000146.1 GCA_015661775.1 Candidatus Caldarchaeum subterraneum
GCCGAAGGACTTGCCTTCATTCCTCACCGAGAGGAAGAGGGCGCTGTAGTCCTGTACCCATCCTATAAGAAGCGCTGCTAAGATAATCCATAGGAACGCGGGTAGCCAGCCGAAGATTAGAGCTATTCCGGGCCCTAGTATAGGACCTAGCGCCGCTATGCTGTTGAACTGGAATCCATATAACACGTAGCGGCCTACCGGGAAGAACTCTACGCCATCTGCATACGTGTGCGCCGGCGTTGGCCTAGCGGGATCAGGGTTCCATATCTTGCGGTCTATCGCCTTACTATATCCCCAGTATGCGAGGGCGTATATCAGCAGGCCGACGGCTACGAGGGTAAAAGGCGTGTTGTGTATCGCCATGGCCTTTCCCTCTCTTTAGCATTATTCGTTCCAAAAATCCTATAAAAAATTTAAAAATCGCTAAAACTATTGCGTATTTTGGTGCTTATTTTAAAAGTTAAAACTTAAAAATGATGAAGTTAATTACGACAACATAACTTGAGCTAAGGAGATATTTTTAGCAACGATAATATTTTGCGAAATGGGGTGGTTTATGTTTGGAGGAAAAGCTTATTGAACATATAATCTCCATAGGTAATCCAGTTCTTGGGGTTTTCCGATACTTGGTTCTTCAGCTTCCTGAGGGCTGGATAGTTAAGAGTAGCGAAATACCTCCAGAGATTTCATACACCACGGAGTATAATGGAATCGGCTATGTAGTGGATGGGTTGTCACATAATTACATAACAAGCGTTCTAGGTGAGGAGATGCTGCAGCTCACGATAAAATGTAGTAAGATTAGAGGCGAGTTGAGCATTAGCACACGAGGGTTAGAGAATTATTCACTTGGCAGAACTCACATAGCGAATCATCCATGTTTATACGTATATGGAGAGAAGCCCGTGGGATTCCTCAGGAAAGAGAGAATGCGTTACCTAGCAATGGTCTTCGATTGTAGTTTTACAGGTAGACGCATAGAGCTACGCCTCCTAGGGAAGCAGTCAAGCGGTGTTATAATTGAGGGGCTCATCCCAGCATTAGAGCAGAGCAGATGCCATGGATAGAGAGGAGCCTCAGCATGGTTTTACATACCATAGACGCTCGTACATTCGTCTTTTATCTAGCTCTCCTCATCCTCGCCTCATACATCGCTGGGCGGATTTATGGAAGTATAAGGGTTAACAAGCTACGAGTAAACATCGCCCCCGTACTTGAGAGGCTGGGCTCCAAACCGCGTATACATGCAGCAGGAAGCAGAATGCTAACCTTCTCCGGCTCATCTCTTGGGAAACTCATAGGCCAGTATTCCCTCACAATCTTTCTACTCGGTAGGGAGAACCCGCTCAACTGGCTAATAGCACGCGCAGCTGGTAGGGGGGATATGGTTATTCTCCGCTGCCGAGTTAAGGGTGATGTAAGACATGAAGTGGATGTAATAAGGAAAGGAACGTCGCCTTACAAGCGGCTGGCCAAAAAACGCGTGGAGGGGGTTGTTAAAGACTTGGGGGATACTGTGGCTATTATACTAGGCCAGCATGATAAGGGTTACGAAGCCGTTGATAAGGCTGTGGAGATTCTCAAGAATGTTTCAGGACTTTGGAGCTTCTCCCTCCGCCACGAGATGCCGGAGCTCATAGTAACGTTCTCGCCGAAGAATCTTGAGGCCGAGCTGGAGCAGGCTATAAAGGCTGTTAATGACTCTGTGAGGTTTCTCGTATCACGCCCCTGATTCTACGCTTCACCGCCTCTTTTACAGCCTCGATGCCAAGCGAAGCATCCACAACCTCATGCCCGTCTATCACAGCCCAAAACCCGTTAGATAGCCTGTGCCGCAGCGTAAGCCACACGCCACGAGGGGAGAGAGGATTAACGATACTCAACCTAAGCATGGAGCCAAACTCCCTTACAAGCTCCCAATATACTGCAGAAACACGAGCTTGGTTTTCAGCAACCTCACTGGGATACTCGCGTATCTGCATCTCATAATTATCATGAACCGAGACGCAGAAGGCCTTACACTTGTTACTATAAACAACCGGCAATAAGGATAAGAGCTCAACCTTAACCAAGCGCGTCAACGCGTTCGCAAAATACTATCGCGGAGCTGCTTATTTACCCTATCCTAAAACACAGCTTTGCGTATCTTAGATACTCTAAGCGTCCCAGCCTAGTTTCTTAAATAGTAATTATTTTACCTTTGTTAAGAGTAGGGTTGCTGAAGGAAATTGATGCGGCGCCGCGCATATGCTGCTATACTATTTCTGGGTATAGTTAGTTTGTTGGGTGATTTCGTTTATGAGGGTGGCCGCGCCGTAGTTCCCGGTTATCTACCTGCCTTGGGTGCTTCTGCGTTTATTCTAGGACTGGTAGGCGGCTTAGGCGAGGCTGTTAGCCACGTCTCGCGTCTTGCTACTGGATACTTGGCTGATAGGACGCGCCTGTACTGGCCGTTCACCATAGCGGGCTACTCTATGATAGCTGCAATACCCCTGCTGGCGTTAGCCGAGAGCTGGGAGGCCGCAGCCTTACTAATATTATTGGAGCGTTTCGGCAAGGCTCTTAGAACACCTGCACGCGACGCTATATTATCATTCATAAGCAGGGGGATGGGTGTTGGGAGGGCCTTCGGAATACACGAATTCCTAGACCAGCTAGGAGCAGTAGC
>DQVM01000129.1 GCA_015661775.1 Candidatus Caldarchaeum subterraneum
GAGCAGGGAGGACTGGTGGAAGATATGTGAAATGCTACAAAAAGGGATAGGGAAACGCATGATGAGGAGCAGGAGAAAAAGAAAAACCCCGGCCAACCCTCCTCCTTTAAATCCTTTTATAACTTCGGTCAGATTCAGCTTGCGATAATAGTATGAGCGGTGTAGTTGCGAGTAAAAGGTTCGTTGATGAGTTTAATACAGTTGTGGATAAGACGGTGAAGGTTGTAACCAGCCACGGTTCTTACGAAGGTAGGCTGACGGCTTACAGCACCAGTGATTATAGTGTATGGCTTAGTGAAGCTAGGGATTCGCAGGGGGGTTTAATATCAAAGGTCTTCATACACGGGAGCAGCATACTGAGGATAGAGCTTGTTGAGGCGGGGCCTGACATGAGTAAGCTAGCCGAGAGGCTAAATAGACTCTTCCCCAACTTGGTAGCATACATCCGGGAAAGCGACACTATACTCGTTATGGACAGGATCAGGGTTACCCGAGACGGTGTCTTCGGCGAGGGGCCTGCAGCCGATAGGGTGAAGCGGGTGTACGAGGAGTTTATGAGGGAGGAGGCTAAGAAACAGCCCTCCGTCTAAGTAGAGCCGCTAAACCTACAGCAGCCGCCGTACCCGCTGCGCCGGTTAAGAAATCGAAAATACTAAAACTACGCCATGGGATTGCGTATTGAGCAGCCTCCAGAACGCCTCCTGTAGCTATAGCTATGCCTGCGCTCCCCCGGTTTGTCAGTATAACCTTCCTCCAGAGTATAGTTAAGATAAAATACGCTGTAAAGTGCATAAGCAGGTCTTGGCTCTCCAACCCCGCTATGGGAGTCGCCTCCACATAGGATAGAAGAAAAGAGACAGGGATTATACTTAATACAACCAGCGTAATGTGGTAAGTTACGGCCAGAAGATACCACATCCACGCCGAATACCTTAACATATACGTTCCAACACCTAAAAATTCAGCTAAGAGTATAAAATAAACTCTAATAGTATTGTGTATTCTCGTTTTCTGGCTGAGTGGGGATGTCGGAGGTGTTCAGTAAAGCCTTAAACTACGTTGAGGAGCAGAAGAAGAAAGGGGTTAGCGACGCTGAGATACAGGGAAAGCTGCCCCAGCTTAAAGAAGGAGGGTTCACGGTGAATAAATACCTCCCCGGCTCACCCCCTCTCCTAGGTATGGAGGCCCCTACTCTAAAGTTCGAAGTCAACCCGGATAACGTTAAGCTGGTTGAGAAGTTCGCCAAGAGAAGGGGATATACCGTTAAAACAGCCAGCGATGAGGTTATTCTAATGGATAAGAACGGAAATACGGTAGCTATAGTTAGGAATGGTATGTTCGCAGCGGCTTTCCCCAAGCTCTTCGAGGATATAGGTAAGGTGATCTACGGCATAGCGCGGGATTTGAAGGCTGAGCTGGAGCTGGCTGACGGCTGGGAGGCTGCGGTAGCTAGGTTGCTGGCAGATAGGGAGCTGCTGGATAAACTGCTGGTGGCCGTCTTCTTCCTGCTATCACCTATCCTATGGATTGCAATAGCCCTCTTCATAACTCCCTCGCTGGTCTTCCCCCGTGAGATGCTGATAATCCTAGGCGTGGTAACCCTCGCCTTAACAGCCTACCTAGTAAAGATGTACCTAAGAGAAAACTTCCCCAAACAGAAATAACACTAATTTCACGGACTAAGGAGTAGAGGGTTGAGGTTGCCTATCAATCATGCGGATTAGGGATTTTCTTAGCGGATTCGAGGCTTATGCGTGGGAGGAATCCAGCAGGTCTATAGCTGAAAGATATGGATTGGCTGAGGAGGACATAATCAGATTTGACCTGAATACCTCCCCCTACAAACCCGTAGAGACGTTACGGGAGGTGGAGCTGGAGGAGATAGACATACACCAGTATCCCGACACATCCTACTCCTCCCTAAGGGAGAAGCTCACAAGCTATACAGGGTTCAGCATAGACTCCTTCGTAATAACCAACGGCGCCGACGAAGCACTTGACATAATAGCTAAGGTCTTCATAGAATCGGGTGATGAGGCAGTAATATCAACACCTACATACTCTTACTTTAGAATAGTAACAGAGGTAATGGGTGGGAAGCCTAAATACGTTATGAGAAGGAAGGATGGGTTCTCAGATGATATAGAAGCTATTTTGGAGGGTGTGAATAAAAGGACTAAGGTAATTTTCTTATGCAGCCCTAACAATCCTACGGGCAACCTAACTCCTGAACGTGATGTTGAGAAGCTACTTAGTGAAACAGACGCTGCAGTTGTGGTGGATGAGGCTTATTACGAATTCTGCGGCAGGACGGTGGCTGATTTAACTAGGCGTTACGGAAACTTAATCGTAGTTAGGACGTTCTCTAAGGCTTTTGCCATGGCTGGGGCTAGGGTGGGGTATATAATAGCTGCTGAGGAGACGGTAAGGTGGCTTAACAAGGTAAGGCCCCCCAACAGCCTGAGCATCCCCTCCTTAAAGCTGGCCGAGAAGGCGCTGGAGCACGTGGATGCTGTGAAGCGTAACGTTAGGCTGTTGATGGAGGAGAAGGAGTTTATGAACCGGGAGTTATCCGCCCTAGAGGGGGTTAGGGTCTTTCCCAGCGAAGCCAACTTCCTGCTGGTAAAGTTCTTAGAAACCCCTGCAGACGAGGTTCACGCCAAGCTCATGCAGAGAGGGCTTATCCTCAGGAATCTCTCATCAGTACCGGGGCTGGAGAACTGCCTCAGAATAACAATACACAAGCCAGAAAACAACCGGAAGCTCCTAGCCTCCCTCAGGCATGCTCTACGTAGCATGTAAAAAGCCTTGAACAGATTTAAATCCTAGCTACTGCAGTCAAGACGTTAGAGCAGTCGTTAAAATGGAGAAGGGAGAATCTGTGGATAAAGTTCTGGTGGATGAATCTGTTCTGAGGCTAGATACTGGTCTGGAGTATGTTAAGCGGAGAGGCTCTAAGATACTCCTACACAGGGCCCTGATGAAGTGGATAGAGCTTAAGGCCTTCAACGGGGATACGGCGGCCTTGGAGGGGCTTAAGAAGTTCACGGAGTTCTCCGGTGTAGAGCTGGTGGGAAGCAGCGTTGAGGGTGTGGAGTGGAAGGAGGCGTTGATTGAATACTCGATGGAAAGACACTACCCCATGATAACATCCGACCCCGTGCTGGCTAAAGTCGCCTCTTCCATGGGTGTTGACTGCCACTACCTCCCACCAACACCGCCGCTTAACATAGAGGAGGTCTTCAAAGAAGACGTTATGAGCCTACACATGAAAGAAGGACTACCCCCCAGAATAAAACGAGGCCACCCAGGGGCATGGGTCTTCGAGGAGATTACCCAGAAGAGACTCACTAGGGTTGAGATAGAAGCCATGATAACCAGCATAATGCAGCAGGTATACAACAGCTTCGGAACCGAGGTTTTCGTGGAGATTGAAAAACCCGACCTAACTATACTACAGCTCAGGGAATACCGGATAGTCATAACGAGGCCACCCCTATCTGATGGCTTCGAGATAACAGTGGTGAGGCCTATAAAACGCATAAGGCTGGAAGATTACAACCTGCCCCACAAGGCCCTGCTGAGACTAGCTGAGAAGGCCGAGGGAATACTGGTGGCAGGCCCGCCTGGGATGGGTAAATCAACCTTCGCCCAAGCGCTGGCCGAGTATTATAGAGGGATGAACAAGGTGGTTAAGACGATAGAGAGCCCCAGAGACCTACGCCTACCCCCCGACATAACGCAGTACTCCAAAGCAGCGTCGAAGGAGCATGAGCTCCACCACGTCCTGCTGCTGAGTAGGCCTGATTATACCGTCTTCGACGAGATGCGGGAGCCCGCTGACTTCGAGACCTACATAGACTTGAGGTATGCCGGTATAGGTATGATAGGTGTTATACACGCCAGCTCGCCTATAGATGCGCTGCATAGAATAGCGAATAGAGTGGATATTGGAATTCTCCCCTCTATAGTAGATACGTTGATATTCATGGATAAGGGGAACGTGGCGAGCATACACACCCTAGAGGTAAGCGTAAAAGTCCCAACTGGGATGAAAAGGGCTGACCTAGCTAGGCCTACGGTGATTGTGAAGAACTTCCTTACAGAAGAGCCTGAGTACGAGCTCTACGTATTCGGCGAGAGGGTCTTCTTCGTCCCCTTGAAAGAACAGAAACAACAGGATAGAAGGCTAAAAGTATTCCAGACCATCTTATCAAAGCAC
>DQVM01000021.1 GCA_015661775.1 Candidatus Caldarchaeum subterraneum
TAGCATCCCCTTACCCGGAACCACTAGACGGGACTCGTATACGCGGGAGGCGTCGAAGATTCCGGCTTTCTTGGCCTCTTCCTCAATAGTGGTATCGACAACCTCTCCGGTATCCTTCACTTTAATCGTATAATCTACTAAGATGTAGGAGCTGTTCTGGACGGTTAGCTGCTGTTGAGCCTCCTCCCTCTGTTGCTTAGCCTCCTCATTCTCCGTCATACTCCTTTCAACAACGCAGACAGAGTATTAGTATATATACGCTTTGAATAATATGTTATAGGGTGGCCTTCCCCGATGTGTTGGATAAATCCTTTTATAATGGCTATACAATCTTCAAGACGATATACAAGCTGAAAGAAGCAAGATTTAGGGTATGGTGTAGTTTCTTGTTCCCAAACCGTGATAGTGTGTTGGAAAGGACTTTGAAGACAGGGACAACGACAGTAGGGATGATAGTAGACAACTCCATCATCTTAGCAACTGACACTAGGGTAACATCCGGCTTCTTCGTAGCGCATAGAAGAGGTAAGAAGGTTCATCAACTCTCAAAATGGATAGCCATAACCATAGCTGGCCGCGTAGCAGATGCTCAGGCATTAATAGACCTGCTCAAAGCAAACATAAACTACTACGAGATAACCCGCAACGAGCAAATAAACGTGCTAACAGTAGCTAGGTTCGCCCAGAACTACATGTTCAGATCCAGATACTTCCCCTACATAGCCCAGCTCATAATAGGGGGAATAGACAACCAAGGCCCCCACCTCTACAACATAGACCCCCTAGGCTCGGTTACTGAGGAGAAGGTCATAGCCACAGGCTCCGGCAGCCCCGTTGCACTAGGCGTCCTAGAACCAGTTTACAGCGATAACCTAAGCTTCGATGACGCGGTGAAACTAGCCTTCAAAGCCGTAGCAGCATCCATAAGAAGGGACGCAGGCTCTGGAGATAGTATAGACGTGGCATACATAAAGCCAGAGACAGGATATAGGGAATTAACCCTAGATGAGAAAATCCCACTATACAAAGAGTACCTACGGTATGCTCCTGTATAACCAAAAACCTAGAGGTGAGACAGGCTATTGATTACAGGCGATAAGCTACGGACGGAGCTGCTCAAATACTTCACAGCATTAAGCCCCAAAGAACCCGCCATAACAAAAATAGAATACGAAGGCCCGAGAATAGCGATATACACCAAAAATACCGAGATATTCTCAGACCGAGATAAAGTTGCGCGGGATTTAGTCAGTCTAATCAAAAAACGGGTAGTCATAAGGTCAGACCCTGACATAAGACTAGCTAAAGAGGAGGTGCAGGAGATAATAAAACAAGCTATTCCAAACGGTTACCGCCTAATATTCGACGAACCCCTAGGCGAGGTGGTCATAGAATCCAGTAAACCAGATATAACCACCCTAGAGGGAAGCGAGACGTTACGTAACCTCATGAAGGAAACAAAATGGGTGATCAGAATACAGCGGGAGCCGCTGATGCAGTCAAAGACCATGGAGAAGATAAAGCAGTACATATACTGGAATCAGAAGAATAAGAAGGAGATTCTAAAGAGCATAGGGGAGAGGGTTTTCAGACCACAGGTGCTCGACATAAAGGATGTTAGGATAACTATACTGGGTGCAGGCCGTCAGGTAGGTAGGTCGGCTATACTTTTACAAACCACCGAGAGTACGGTGTTACTGGATTGCGGCCTATCAGCAGGGGCGCAGAACCCCATAGATATGTTCCCAAGGTTCGATATTTTCCCAGATTTAGTGGAGACGCTGGATGCGGTGGTGGTTTCCCACGCCCACTTAGACCACGTAGGTATAATACCGTATTTATTCAAATACGGTTACAGAGGCCCTGTATACTGTGTTGAACCCACGCTAGACCTTATGGCGTTAGAGCAGCTGGACTACATATCTGTTACAGGTAAGGAGGGAGTATTCGCACCTTATACAGAGCATGACGTGAAGCTCACGCTACAATATACACAGAGACTACGCTACGGAGTAGTTACCAACATAACGCCCGACATCAGGATAACTTTCTACAACGCAGGGCATATACTGGGAAGCGGAATAGTACACATACACATAGGAGAAGGAATTCACAACATAGTCTACACAGGAGATTTTAAGTTTGAGAAGACAAGGATGCTGGAGCCAAGTACATATAGGTTTCCAAGGGTTGAGACTTTGATTATGGAGAGCACATACGGAGCCACTCCCGTACCTTACACGAGGGAGGAAAGCGAGAGGATCTTCGCCGAGCATATATCTAGAACAATACAGCAGGGCGGTAAGGTTATAATCCCAGTACCAGCTATAGGAAGGGCCCAAGAGATAATGCTGATACTCAACAACCTACTGTTAGAGGGGCAGATAGAGGAGGTACCTGTCTTTCTTGATGGTTTAGTTATAGAAGCTACTGCAATACATACAGCATACCCGGATTACCTAGCTGCGGAGCTGCAGCAACGCCTGAGGGAAGGGGAGAATGTATTTCTGTCAGAGTACTTCACAGCCGTGAGAAGCCAATCCCAGAGGGAGGAGGTGCTCAACAGCCAAGGCCCGGCTATAATAGTCTCCACGTCAGGTATGCTGGAGGGAGGACCTGTGCTAAGATACCTAAAACAATTCGCAGAAGATGAAAGAAACCTTATACTTTTCGTTAGCTACCAGGTCGAGGGAACTCTAGGCCGTAAGTTACTGAAGGGAATAAGAGAATTAACCTTAGTAAATGAAGAGGGTAAGAGCGAGGTTCTGCGGGTGAAGATGCAGGTTCAGAAAGTAGACGGGTTCTCAGGCCATTCCAGCAGGCAGCAGCTGATAAACTACATAAAGAGAGTAACACCCAAGCCTAGGAACATAATACTATTACACGGTGAGGAAGAGGCCATACAAAGCCTAGCCAACGCAGCGTCTAGAGTAACCAACGCAACAATACACACCCCAAGAAACCTTGAAACTATCGTTCTTCACCAGTCATAATCGCTAAAGTTAATAAATTCCCCTTGAGAGAACGCTAGAATTAGAGTGAGAAAAACTTGTCCAGCGATGTATTTCTAAAGGTACTATCCAAAAGCATAGGGAATGTAGTATTGGTGAAGCTACGGAACGGCAGAATGCTAAGAGGCCAGCTACAGGGATACGACCAGCACATGAACCTAGTACTAGAAAACGCCGAAGAAATACAAAACGAAAACACCAGCAACAAACTAGGAACAATAGTAATCAGGGGAGACAACATAATAATGATATCCCCTACATAGAAGGTGATACATCATGACGAAAGGAACATCATCCATGGGAAAATACAACAAACCAACCCACATAAAATGTAGAAGATGCGGCCGCAGAGCATTCCACATACATAAGAAAAGATGCGCCAGCTGCGGATTCCCAGACCCCAAACGACGCAAATACAACTGGATAAAACCCAAGAAACTACTAAAATAACACAGCGCGGGGGTCGCCAAGCCTGGTCAACGGCGCAGGGCTTAGGACCCTGTCCCGTAGGGGTTCGTGGGTTCGAATCCCACCCCCCGCATATTTACTTGAGCTAAAATTAATTTATCTGATATTGTCTCTTACGGTTTTTGGATGTAAACTTCATGAAGTTAAGGCAGTTCATCGCTTCGGAAAGTTCTTCGTAGCCGGGATGGAGAACGCTTGAGTAGCAGAGCGATA
>DQVM01000114.1 GCA_015661775.1 Candidatus Caldarchaeum subterraneum
CCGTCTCCCCTCCCAGCGGCTGGTCAGCCTCGCTGGAGCCTGAGGAGATAGCCCTGCTGAGAGCAGGTGATATGGCTTCTGTAACGCTTACGGTTAAGCCTCCAGCCAACGCATTAGCGGGGGACTACTCGCTTAGGGTCAGCGCATACCATCCAGACGTGGGCAGCGAAAACCTCCAGTTCAGGGTTACCGTTACTAAGCAGACCTTCTGGGGGGTTATAGGCGTGGCGGTGGTGGCTGCCTCTGTAGCTGCGTTGCTCTTCGTATTCTGGAGGTTCGGCCGGCCTTGACTGAACCGGCTGTCAAGCTAATCAACCTCAGGAAGCAATATAACGGATTCGTAGCAGTGGATAACGTAAACCTGGAGATAAACCGGGGGGAGATATTCGGCCTCCTAGGCCCCAACGGAGCTGGGAAGACAACTACGATAAGCATGATACTAGGCCTTGTCCAGCCCACTAGAGGGGATGTTATAGTAGACGGGTACAGCGTCAGGAGGAATCCAGTAGAGGTTAGGAGAAGGATAGGTTTCCTAGCTGAGAACCCTGGGTTCTATGAGGGGATGACTGCTTATGAGAACCTTATGCTGACGGCTAGGCTTAACGGCGTGAAGGATGCGAGACGTAGGATAGGGGAGGCGGTTAGACAAGTAGGCCTAGCTGATTGGCTGTATGAGGAGGTGGGGAAGTTCTCACGCGGTATGAAGCAACGCCTAGGAATAGCGGATGCCCTGATTAAGGACGCTAAGGTTCTGGTGCTGGATGAGCCGACCAGCGGGATAGACCCTAGAGGAGCTGAGGAGATACTAGAGCTGATAAGACAACTCTCCAAACAGAATGGGATAACGGTTATAATGTCATCCCATCTCCTCCACCAAGTTGAGGTTATCTGCGATAAGGTAGCTATAATGAACAGGGGCAGGATAATAGCATCAGGGACGCTTAAGGACTTGATAGGCGACAGACAGCTAGTAACGGTTGAGGTGGATAACATAACCAGCGAAGCCGTGGAGAAGCTGAGGAAGTTAGGCAACGTCTCCCAAGAGCAGGGGAGGATAACGGTAGAGGCTCACAGCGACATAAGACACGAGGTTGCTAAGATACTCTACGAGAGCAGGGTATTGGTCAAGGGCCTCTCCGTATCCCACCCCAGACTATACGAGATTTACAGGGACTTGGTGAGCTGATACATGAGAGGAAGCACGGTTATAATCCAGAAGGAGCTGGCGGAGAACTTCACCAGCAAACGCTTCATAACAACCTACATACTGATATTCCTCAGCAGCGTGGCGACGGCCTTCCTAGGATTCCAAGAACTAGCCCAGGTCGGGCTAACCAAGTTTGAGAGCGACGTAATCTTCCTAGTTCTCTTCAGCGGAGCAGCATCACCCACACCCTCCTTCATCTTCTTCCTCTCAGTCCTCGCATCCATACTGGGGATAGCCCTAGGCTTCGACGCGGTGAACAGGGAGATAGCCAGCGGCTCTATGGTTAGGCTTCTCTCCAACCCGATATACAGGGATAGCATACTGGTGGGTAAGATAATTGGGGGCTTCATCACGATAGCGCTAGTTATAGGAAGCATAATGGGGATAACTACTGGGGTTGATATACTGCTGGCGGGCTTCGGCCCAACGCTGGACGGGGCGTTGAGGATATTCTACTTCACGCTAGCTACTATACTCTACGCTTGGATATGGTTCAGCATGGCCCTCTTCTTCTCAACAGTCTTCAACAGAATAGCAACCTCAGCCCTAACCTCCCTAGCCGCGTGGATATTCCTAAGCTTCTTCACAGGCATGCTGGCTTCTGTGATGGCCCAGATACTAATACCGGTTACTATCTTCTCACCTCCAGAGGCTCTTATAGCTAGGGAGGAGCTCCGCCTAGCGCTGAGCAGGATAAGCCCCTCAGTCCTCTTCACGGAGGTGGCCAGCGCCCTACTTAACCCGCAGATAAGAACCCTAGGGCCCATCTACATCTACTCAAGAGACCTACCCACGCCAACCCCGTTAACGATAGACGATACGCTGTTCATAATCTGGCCCCACATAGCTGCGTTCATCGCCGAGATAACGATATTCCTAACCCTAGCGTATATACTCTTCATGCGGAAGGAGATAAGGACTAGGTTTGAGTAGTCTAAGCCCCGGCTACCCGCCTGGCTACGGCGTATGTCCCTACATAAGAGCCGAGGGTTAGGACCCCGAAGACCCAGTGGAGCGTCTCCATAGTCTCCGTAGCCCCTCTGGTTATCATATCTATCCCAATAAGCCCCTGTATAACCAGGAGCGCCAACGTAACTGCGGAGTGCATCCTCACCCTTCTAAAAGGCCTGGACTTCACAACAGCCACCACCAAGGTTACCAGCAGTATGATAGCCAAGCCTATGTGCATATACAGCGTATTGAGGGTAACCCCTCTCATGAACATATCAACACCCAGCAGGAACTGTAGCAGGGCGAGAATAACGCCTATAAGGAGCAGACGCTTCAAGAAGGGCATGCAGTTATGTTATCTCTGCTATAATTTAAAAATGCCCCTAATAAATCTCCTGAAACATAATTACCCAGCCGTTAGATTAGGCTTATTATAAAGGCGTGGGCCCTTTTACGTATGAGCGTGTGCGTAGGTCATGAGCAGCACGGTTAAATACGTTATAGAGGCTAAGGTGGAGGTTGACGGCCCCGTTGACAGGAACGACATCGTAGGAGCCATCTTCGGCCAGACCGAGGGGATATTCAGCTCGGAGCTGGATTTACGCGAGCTGCAGAAGACCGGCAGGATAGGCAGGATAGAGATAACAGTCAACCAACATGGAAACAAAGCTACAGGAAGGATACTCGTCCCCACCAGCTTGGATAAGTTCAGCACAGCACTGGTGGCTGCTATGATAGAGTCCATAGACAGGGTAGGCCCCTACCACGCGAGAGTTACGATAGAGAAGATAGAGGATACAAGGGCTGAGAAGAGGAAGAAGATAGTTGAGAGGGCCAAGGAGATACTCGCCTCGTGGGAGAAGGAGAAGATACCGGAGGAGGATACAATATTAAAAGAACTGGAAGAGGCGATAGTCAAGACTAAGGTTATAGAATACGGGCCTGACAGGATACCTGCAGGGCCTGAAGTAGACTCCAGCGACGAGATAATAGTGGTTGAGGGAAGGGCTGACGTAATCAACCTACTTAGATTCGGCTATAAGAACACGATAGCAGTGGAAGGTGTTAAAATCCCCAAGAGCGTCCAGGATATAACGAGGAGGAAGAGGAGGGTTATAGCTTTTCTGGACGGCGACAGAGGCGGGGATTTAATATTGAAGGAGCTGCTCCAAACGTGTAAAATAGACCTAGTAGCTAGAGCCCCCCACGGCAGGGAGGTGGAGGAGCTTACCGCGAAGGAGATAGCTGAAGCCCTAAGCCACGCTGTAACGCCTGAGGAGGAGATTATGCAGAGGCTCCACGCGGCTGAGGCTGGGCGTATAGTTGATGAGATGCCTGAGCAGGTGAAGAGATACACGCAGGAGCTGGAGGGGACTTTAATGGCCCTCCTCCTTAATAAGGAGCTTCAGGAGATAGCCCGCATACCGGTTAGCGAGCTGGTGGATAAGCTGGCTGAGGAGAAGCAACGCGTAAAGTATGTGGTCTTCGACGGGTTGATTACGCAGCGTGTAGTTGACGCCCTCTCCGACGCAGGTGAGGAGGTCTATTTAATAGGCGTTAAGGTGGTGGATGTTAAGAATAAGCCGGAGAACATCAAGATATTAACCCTGCATGAATTAGCTGGCTAGTTAAAGTCTCATCGGATACCTAAGCACAGCAGCCACACCCCCTAGGGATTGGAGCTTCTCAGTCGCCTCAAGCCCAGACGACACCACCCGCAGGTCAGCCCTAGTAGCCTCGGCATACTCAAGAAGCTTCTCAACCCTCTCCTCAACCAGATGCCACCAGAGAAAGTCTTCAGCAACTAGAAGAAGCTCAGCAGCACCCGCCTCAACAGCCTTAAGAACCTCCTCAACACCCAACGCCACCATAGCAGGGTCCCTGGCCATAGTGGCTAGGAGCTTCTCAACAGCCTCGGCATCAGAGACTATCTTAAGCCTATCAGCGTACTCCCTCAGCCTACCGCTCCGCAGCAGCTCCTCAACCCCAGCCTCCCCAGCCGTAGCCTCTCCCGATTTCCTCACAAAACCCAGCAGCTCCCTCCTGCTTCTCTTGAGGAAGTTAATGTACTCGCTGACGAAGACGCTGGGGCCGAAGATGAGGAGCTCCGCACCGCCCCCCATCCTCTTAACCTCCTCCTCAACCGCCTCTGCCGCCCCTGAGTATAGTCTTGTAACCATCTCCAGCCGTTTCTCAGGCTCCTCCTTCCCAGACGCTGGGAGGCGTTTTTCATAGAGCTTCTTAAGGCCTGTTCCGTCTATCCTGCTGACCGCCACCCCCTCGTCGTCCACCAGCAGTAGGATAACCCCAACCCCGGCATCTGTTCTCCTGCTGTTGTAGTAGTTTGCGAAGCTCCTTATCCTATGGAAATCCCTCCTACTCTCTATCGTAACCGCCTGGCCTGTTGTCAGGCGTATTGAGTGGTATTTCCCCTCCAGCCCAGCGTCCCGGCTTTCGTAGATTATCCTCCCCAAAAAAGCTACCCGCCTAGTCATGGGCTCTAGGGTCTTCTTCTCAACCTCTATAGCTATCTTAACCCTTATCCTCTCGCTGTCGTAGCTCCCGTCGGCCCTTTCCTTCTTCATCTCCCTAGTGGTGTAGCTGTGCAGCACATCACCCACGGAGACCAGCCGGAACAGGTTAAGCAGATCCAGCGTAGTCTCTGGAACAACCTCCACCCGCCGCTTAACGTCATCAACCCTAACGACCCTCAAGACCCAGCTACCTCCTCAGCCTCCGCCTCAACGCAGGGTTTCTAGAGACAAGCTCCTCAAAAACCTCCTCAAAGCTCCTGTGAAAAGGGACCTCGATGGACTTGAAAACCCCTGTGTGGCCCACCTCCTTCCTGCGGGTCAAAACCCTGATCCTGCTCCTTAAAACCTCAGGCCTCACCTTAAGGACCTTAGCCGCCTCCTCCACGCTGCGTGCTGCGGGGAACTCTATATGCCCCTCCTCCGTAGGGATTATGACCATCAGCTCCTTGTTAATCCCCGGCTTCCTAACCCCCCTCCTCAGCTCATCCAGCTCAAGCGAGCCGGCAAGCAGGTAAAACCCAAGCTCATCCCTGGAAAGAGGCATCAAAGGAACCGAGACGGTATCCGACTCACTCAAGTAGATGTAAGCCTTAACCGCGTGGGAGGGCGTAGCCTGGACGAGAACCCTCTTATAAACCCCATACCCGGCGCCTGCCAGGGCCAGCTCCACCAGCTGGGTGGAGACGGTGTAGGGGATGAAGATGTCAAGGTCGCTAGTAGGCTTGACATCCCCCCGGGCCACGCTCCCGTAAACTACCGAGGAGAAGCCGGCCCGCTCCAGCGCCTCCATCAACCCCAGAGCCTTTGCCCTAAGCCGCTTTAAAACCTCCCACCGCTCCCTGCCGTATTTAACAGACAGCACTCTTTTAGCCCTTCTACCTGTTGTTATGGTCTAATCTTTAAAGCTACCCTCTAAGGACGGGGGTTTATTTAGACTCTCTGTTGCGAAGGCCATAAACCTGTCAAGACATGCGTTAAATCTCTGAGAAGAGCCCGTTGATATCACCAGCCCCAGCCGGCTCATCACTCCTCAGGTATCTAAGTGTTACGTCTCTCCAAGGCTTCTCCATAATTAAATTGTGTTGTGTAGTTTTATACTATTGCGTTGGGAATAGTTTTTTTATAGGTTCGTCTGAAAGAGAAGGTAGTGCGATGTTGTATTCTGCTGTTCCTATGTTTGAGGCCGCTATGTATAGAGCCAGAATTATTAACAA
>DQVM01000062.1 GCA_015661775.1 Candidatus Caldarchaeum subterraneum
AGGATCAAGTTGGGGTTTTGGATATTGCCAGGATAGTAATAGAGCACCTGGGGTTAAACGGTGTTGAGGTTGTTGTAACCGGTGGTGTGGAGGATGGCCGGGGTTGGGTGGGTGATATTAAGAACATGATGCTTGACGTAGGCCGTGCAAGGGAGATAGGATGGTCTCCAAGGCTAAATAGCTGGGAAGCTGTTAAAAGAGCCGTAGAGGAGCTTACAGGCTGTAAACCCCATGCCTAAAAGGGATAAGCTGGATTGCGTAGTCGTAATGCCCACGCTTAACGAGAGGGAAAGCATAGAGTATATCATAGACCAGATAAGAGACGCCCTTAAAGGTTACAGGTATGAGATTGTAGTTGTTGACGGCCGGTCTGTAGATGGGACGGATGTGAAAGCACGGGAAAAAGGATGCACAGTAGTGTACCAGAGTAAAAGAGGATACGGTGATGCCCTTAGAACAGGATTTACATACGTAAAATCCTTTCTACCTGCTAGGGCTGTGGTTATGATGGATGCAGACTCAACCTACGATCCTCGGGATATACCGAGGCTGATAACCCCAGTTCTGAAGGGCGAGGCTGACATGGTAGTAGGAAATAGATTTCACATGATGGATAAAGACGCTATGAATCTAGTGAATAAGCTGGGGAACAAGCTAATCTCCGCAGTGTCATACCTTCTGCTAAAGACGAGAATAAAAGACACTCAATCAGGTTTTAGGGCTTTTAGAATAGAGCTCCTAGATCGTTTAAAACTACGATACGACGGTATACAGGTAGCGTTAGAGCTTATTGTGGATGCTCAAAGGTCGGGTGCTAAGATAATAGATGTTCCGGTATTTTACAGGAGGAGAAGGGGGAGGAGTAAGTTAAACCCCTTAAAGGATGGGATTAAGATAGTAGCAACGATACTTAAGTTCAGGATAAGGTAGGTAGGCTATATTCTGTTAAGTAGGCTGGAGTATTTCTCCATTCGTATAAGCTTCCCCTCCCTCTGGATGAGCCAAGTCATCCAGCACAGCTCTATAGGCCTATAACCCGTCTCCGCAGCCATCCACTCCACTTTCCTTACAAACCGTATATCATCCCACTCTTCCCGAAACCCTGCTTCTCTAAGTATGTTGTTTATCACCCGCTTTACTATTTTATCCGGCATAACAGTATCTACCCCACCCATCATCCTGAGGTACTGATACGTGTTTATGCCAATACCTTTTATCCTACCTAATGGATTCTCCCGCCAGCCCTCTAGGTCTGACGATAGGGCCCAGCTTCTTAATGCTTGCTTATCGTCTTTGCCGAGAGTGGAGAGGTATTGTGCAGCCTCCTTAGCCGCTTTCCACGAACGGGTATTCTTCCAAACCTCCCTGAGCTTCTCCAACCTAGCGTTGGATAAGCTGCGTAAGTCAGCTATTTCACCAGGTTCTACGAACCTTTTCTCAAACTCAATAACCTTAGGTACAACGGCTGTGAAATAGTTAAGCCCCACGGATGTGAAGACGGCGTCTACAACCATCAGGATGACCTTGCCGTTCCATCTTTCAGTCTTTAGGCAACGTTCGCAGAAGGCCTTGACGTCGGGGACTAGGGCCATGTATTGGTCAACGATATGCTTTAGCTTCTTCACCGCTTCTGTATATTTATGGGGTGGGATAAAGGTTCTTCGGCATTTATGTAGGGTTATTTCCCTAGTGTTTGCTTTAGTTTCTCAGTTAGTAGTGGGATTATTTTGTATAGGTCGCCTACTACTGCGTAGTCGGATTCCTGCATTATCGGTGCGTTGGGGTCTGTGTTTATGGCTATGACTGTTTTTGAATCCCGCATCCCTACTAGGTGCTGTACCTGTCCTGAGATTCCTAGGGCTAGGTATAGCTTGGGCCTTACTCTTTTACCCGACAGACCTATGTGCCGTTCTTCAGGAAGCCATTTGAGGTCTCCGGCTATGGGCCTTGAGCATCCTATCTCAGCCCCTACAACCTTGGCTAGCTCCTCAGCTAGGGCTAGGTCTTCCTTCTTCTTAAAACCCCGTCCCACGCTTACTATAAGCTCGGCCTTCTCAAGCTCAACCTCACCGGCCTCGCTCTGCTGAACCTCAATAAGCTCTACGGATGGGGCTGATGGGCTTACCTCTATCTTCTCAACCTGAGGGGTTTCCGCAGCACCGCTTAAGCTGGGCTGGTAACGGCCGGTCTGCACGCTTATAACGCAGGGCCTCTTCTTCATAACAACCTCCGCATGGTACGTTCCTCCCAAAACCCCTCTATACGCCACTATGCTACCCTCCTCCACCCTAACCTCAAAACACTCAGCCGCATAGCCTGTTGAGAGCCGCTGAGCCACGCGGGGAGCGGTTTCCAGACCAAACCTAGTGGCAGCTACTAGAAGAACCTCCGCACCGACTCTACTTACGGTATCAGCCAGAGCCTCCGCAGCTACGGCTGGGCCTCCTTTACTTACTTGGCCGTCCTCTATGTGGTATATCTTCTTAGCACCTGCCTGTCCGTAGAAGGAGATCGCTTCTTGGCTGAGCTCTCCTATATGGATAGCGTAGGCCTCGGCGTTGAGTGCGGGGGCTAGTTGCTTGGCTAACGTTAGGACCTCAGCGGCCTGCTGCAGCGTGTCCGAGTAGGTTAGTATGGTGGTCATTTCTTCACCAACCCCTCCTGCAGGAGAATCTCAACAAGCTTCTGAGCAACCTCCTCCGGCTCCCCTTCTATCACCTGTTTCTTCCGCTCAACCTTAACAGCTTTAACCCTCCTAGTCTCTACAGCGTTTTCCAGCGACGTTACTCCTATGTCCTGTAGCTTAAGCTCGTTGAGAGGTTTTTTACCCGCAGCCCTTATCATAAGCAGGCTAGGTAGCCGGGGGGTGTTTATCTCAAGCCCCACAGTAACCAATACGGGGGTTTTAGCTCTTACAACATGCACGCTGCCACCCATCCCCTTCCAAGCCTTAACATAACCCTCCTCCAGCTCCAGCTTGGTAACGTAAGATACGTGGGGGATGTTGAGTATCTCAGCCAGCCTAGGGCCTGTCTGGTAAGCGCCTTCATCCACGGAAGCCTCTCCGCAGAGTATCAAATCCCAGCTGGGGATTTTACTCTTTATTAACGAAGCCAATACCCCCGCTGTAGCTAAGCCATCCGCAGAGGAAAGAGCAGGGTCTGAGACGACATACGCCTCATCAGCCCCCATAGCAAGCGCCTCCCTTATTAACAGCTGCTGAACATTACTTCCTACACATACTACGTAAACCTTACCGCCGTGCCTCTCCCTAATCCGAAGCGCCTCCTCAAGAGCGTTAAGGTCAAAATCACTAATCTTAGCAGGGGCTTTAGAGTATTCAGGCTCTAAAGTCTCCGGATTGGGCCTCAGCTGGTTAACATCGACGGTCTGCTTAACACAGACGACGCAGTCTACCAACTTTAATCACACTCCTCTGGAAACAAGATGCAATACAGCAATAAAAACCCAAACTAATAAATAATATACTATCTTCTACGAAGGAGGACGGCAGAAGATACAGCTGCTGCAACTACAGCAGCTACTATGTATATCAGGTTCTTCATAATCAGCTCTTGGATGCTTGGCGTCTTTATTCTTACCCATGTCCCGGGGAAGTCCCACCTAACCTCTTCACCGTCAGAGTATGTTTGGATTACTGTAAATCTATAAACCCCCTCTCTATCGGGGTTTCGGAGCTTCAGCTTGAGTTTAACAGATTCATCCACTCCCAGTTCTCCCACCCAAGCTACGCTGGTTAATTCTCCATCAACTTCTTGACGGGCCTCCCACCCCTTGACATACGCAGCCTCTATCAGCTCGAATCCATCTGGAATAAGAATTTCTACCTTAACAGTATGTTTTTCCCTCTCGCCTACAACAGTTACTGTATACTCCTGCTCCTCGCCGGCGTTTGATTCATTAGGCATTATGATGGCGTGAGCGTTAGCAGGTGGAATAAGTAAAACGCAAAGAACAACCAGCATCAACGTTAAGGATGCTCTGCATATCATCAGCGTAGTCGTATATGTTTAGGAGGAATTAATTTAAGGTATGTCCCTAACTTAGATGGGTGCACCAATAGGCTTAAATGTAATACCCGAGAGAGTCACTTATGGAACAGGCATGGTGATTAGGAGGGTTATCAACGTTGTGCTTGCTGCGTTGGGGGTTTCAGTTATTCTCATGTTGTTACATCTCCTCGCCTTAGAACCTGTTCTGATCGTTTTTCACGACTTAGCTCACTCAGTATCGCTTTTCTTAGCATTATCACTAACGGGCATAGCGGTAGTATCCTACATAAGAGATGGAAGGGAAAGATACCTGTTCCTATCAGCAGCCTTTATAACATTAACAATCCACGAAGGATTAACCTTCCTAAGCACCTCCTTCATACCCGTAACAGAGCCTATAATACCGCTTATCAGCGACCCGATATCCCACTGGCTTAACTTACTCATGATAACACTCCTCTTCACAGGCTTGATAGTAAAGAGTGGTAGGTAATGGATGCAGACCGCATAGCGTTGTCAAGCAACGGTACAAGAACAGCAATACTACAAGCCATAAAGCTGTTCCCCGGAATACACTTCAGAGCATTACAGAGGATGCTGGGAATAGCTAACGGTTCTCTGCAGTACCATCTAGATGTGCTAGAGGATCAAGGATTGGTTAGGAGGTTTAAGGGATATGGATATACCCGTTTCTACCCTCTGGAGTGTAGGGACATAAACCCTAAGGCCATGAGCGTAGTAACGCACCCCACGGTAGAAAGAATCCTTGACATCCTACTCCAGCGTAAAGAGATAACTCTAAAAGAAGTCTCAGAGATGCTGGGAATATCCACATCCACGGCGCTGTGGCATCTAAGGAGGCTGGAGAACGCAGGGGTAGTAACCAAGGATAAAAACGGAAAAACACAAGGCAGGAAACACGTCTATAAACTACGCAACGAGAAGGAGGTGGAAACCATGCTCAAAAACCGCAGGCTTTCGCTACTTGATAAACTCTCAAACAACTGGATAGAGTTATGGAGTATAAAGCTGTAGAATATGCAGGGGCGGAAGTGTAGCGTAATGAGGAGAAACCAGCTCATGCCTCTTGCGGTTACTTTTATCCTCCTAGGCGCAGTAGCGGGGGCAGTAATATACACTAACAACGTCGTAAAATCATCCGAAGGCCGTGTAGATTTTGAGGCAGAGCTTGTAACCGAAGAAGGGAGCAGGATGTTTAGAATAAGCGAACTGAGGGGGAAAATCACGATACTGGAGTTCACTTACATCGGTTGTTCCGGATGCGAATACCTGCATAGAACAGGATACATGCAGCAGCTGTATAGCAAGTATAAGGATAAAATTGAGATAGTCTCTATCTTCCTATACTACCCCTACGACAGCCTAGATTACATACGGAGGTATAGAGAGGAGTTTAAGATAAACTGGAAGTATATGGCGGTCTACAGGTCTGGAGATTTGATAATGGAGCTTAAGCTTCCTGCCTTGTTTACACACCTGTTTCTGGATGAAGATGGTTTTGAACGTTTTAGAAAGGTGGGTAACATAAACTACGTTAAGGAGATGTTTCCGTATGTAATAGAGTTGATGCTGGAGGAGGATTATGAGACTCTAAAGAGGTTGTCGGACCCTATAGAGGGGTAGTATAGTAAAAGGGAATTATTTTTTTACACACCGCGAGTTACTTTGGCACTAAACTCCAGAGA
>DQVM01000030.1 GCA_015661775.1 Candidatus Caldarchaeum subterraneum
CTCTTGCTGTTATGTTCATTATACTAGCCCAGATGGGGTTCGGCTACGTTAGGGCATTAGCGTTGGCTAGTGTAGTATCCATGTCAAGCCTAGGGGTTATAACATTCGTCTTGATGGAGCTGGGGATGTTGAAAAACCCCATAGGCCTGAGGCTTTTCAGCATAGTGGCTATAGTGGAGTTCATGGCTATACTCTCCGCCAGCACCTCGCTGGAGTTTATAACCGAGAACAAGACCTTCACCCTAGAGAACATAATCATAATCCCCCTTAAGGTGATAGCTTTCTTCACCGTAGGGACCCTAGCTGGATTATACCTAGTTCCTAAGATTCTCGAATACGCCAACCGCCTCCGTGTAAAGGGAATAACCTACGGCCTCATCTTCGGCCTCCTGCTACTCTTCGTCTACTTCGCGGAGGTAAGCGGCCTACACGGAACTATAGGGGCCCTGCTCTTCGGAGCCGTCTTATCCCCCATGCCCAGCCAATTCCACCTAGAGGTAAACCAAGCCCTAAGAGGAATATCCCACTGGATATTCATACCAATATTCTTCGCCGGGATAGGGATGTTTCTAGACCTTTCCTTCACAACAGTCGACACAGCTCTGCTGGTATCTTTCATATTCGTTATGACTGTTGTAAGATTTCTATCAGGCTTCTTGGCGGCGCATCTAGGGGGTATGGAGCCTAGGAGCTTGATAAGCCTTGGTCTGTTGTCGAAGGGTGGGATAGACCTGGCTTTCATGCTCTCCTTCTTCGAGGCAGGGATAATATACAGCGATATATTCTCCCTCTACATACTGGTAACAATCTTTATAGTCGTAGTCACTCCTGTTGTGATAAGATACTCCTCCCGTGAAATCCCGAGGGAGGAGAAGCAGCCTGAGTTGATGGATTTCATTCTTCCTATGTATATCCGCATGGCCCTCTCTGGCCTCAAGGCTGGGGATGCGATGGATAAGGATATACCGGCGGTGGGTAAGGAGGTTCCGGCGGTTGAGTTTCTGCGTCAACACGTCAAGACGGGTAGGAGTAGTTACTTGGTAATGGATGGGGAGAAGGTCGTTGGGGTTATCTCAATACATCAGGTAGGCCCAGCCCCTAAGAGGGTTAGGAAAGAGGCTAAGGTCATAGATTTAGCTGTTAAGGACTTTCCAAGAGCATTCCCGGAGGAAGACCTCTACTCGGTTGTGGAGAAGATGACCCTCAACAACATCTCTATAATCCCCGTCGTATCCCCCGATGAACCTGATAAGCCTCTAGGGGTTATATCCCGCTCCGACATCCTGAAGCTGCTGATAAAACCGACGAAGTAACGGTTTTAACCGTAGAAACAGGCTATGATAGTTGGGGATGGAGGTAAAGAGACAGGTTCAGCTGACGGGTGGAAGCTCCTTCACGGTAACCCTCCCCAAGAACTGGGCCAAGCAGCAGGGGGTTAGGGAGGGGACAACCCTTGTCATGCGGGTTATGGAAGACGGAGGCCTAGCTATATACCCTGAGGGGAGGGAACCCAAGAGGGAGTTCAAGGAAATAACAATCAAAACAGGGCCCCACGTGGATAGGGATGTGGTGGGAAGCTACTTGTATGGATATGACTTGATAAGGATACTCTCCTTCAGAGGTTTTACGGAGGAGGAGATATCATCTATAAAGAGGTCGGTAAGAAGGCTCGCGGGGGCTGAGATTGTTGAGGAGAAGCCGAACGTTATAGAGGTTCAGGTCATGCTGGACCCTGAGGCGGTTACTCCTGAGAAGGTTCTACGCCGTCAGTATGCGCTTGTTCAAGGTATGGTGGATGACGTTACGGGAGCAGTCTTGAAGAACGACATCTCACTTGGGAGGGCTGTAATACAGCGGGACGAGGAGGTGGATAGACACTACTTCACGCTGGTTAGGGTAATAAGATCCGCTGTAAGAGACCCCGACATAAGCCGCCGCCTCAACCTAACCCCGCTAAACCTACTCGACATAAGGGTTGCGGCCAAGTTCTTAGAAGACTCAGGAGACCAGGCCGCGAGCATAGCCCGTGGGTTATCAACCTACGAGACCGGGGGCATAGGGGAGGGGATAATGCAGCAGTTCTCGGAGCTGGCTGGGATAATAGTCAGGATGGGGAGCAAACCTATCGACGCGTTGCTGGATGAAAAACCTGAGCTAACCTTAGATACGTTGAGCCTGAGGACTGAGTTCATCAAGAAGGGGGAGGCGTTTAAACAGCTCCTCCTACAAGCCCCCGCCAAGCAGCAGGTTGTGCTTATGCACTACTACGCGTGTCTTGATAGGATATGCGAGAACCTAGCCGATATATCAGAGCTCGGCTCACCTATAATAGCCCAGCATAAATCTACTTAACACCCAGCAGCTCAGGTAGCTTGACTATACTCTCTATAACATAATCAGGCTTACACTCGGCTTCATCTATGTTAAACAAACTAGCCGCCCCAGTCATAACCATAACCCCTACAGCCCCCGCCATTTTAGCAGACTTTATGTCCGTGTCTATCCTATCTCCAACGAAAGCAACCTGCCTGCCGCTTAGCTTCAAGGCTTCGAACACCTGCCTGTTAGCTTCTTCAGATGGCTTTCCAACAGAATAGGGTTTAACACCACTAGCCTTCTCGATGGCCGCCGCTATAGCCCCCGCACCGGGTTCAAACCCCTCCTCCCCGGGGTATATGTGGTCTAGGTTTGTGCAGATAAAACATGCCCCCATGTTTATCGCCTTAACAGCCGCAGCCAGTTTTCTGTATGTCAACGTTCTGTCAAGCCCCACCGTTACGTACTCAGCCTCATGGTACCTGCTCTCATCCAGTATCTCTATCCCCAGCTTTCTAGCCTCCTCCGTGAAACCTGCCTCGGCTACCGGTAGAACCTTAGCCCTAGGCTTCTGCGAGGCTATGTACCTAGCCGCTATAACGCCTGAGGTGAGTATTTCATCCTCAGAAGCCTCCACACCCATGCCCCGTAACTTCCTAACATACATACCCCTAGTTAGGGTGGAGTTATTTGTCAGGAAGAGAATACTATACCCAGCCCTCCTTATCTTCCCTATAGCCTCCGCAGCCCCTTCTATCGGTTTTTTACCTAAGTATATGCATCCATCCAAGTCTATTACTAGTCCCCTTACGTTATCTAAAGACATGCGTACCTCCACCTATACGCTGAATACCTTAGGGTTCTTCCTAACTTCGTCTATGAAATCCCTGACTAAAGTGGTTAATTTACCGTATTTAGGGCTCCATCCTAGGTTTCTAAGCTTACTGGTATCAACCTCTCTGGGCCATGATTTTATTATCTCAGCAACCTTGTCTGAAACTTGGAAGCTTACCTTAACGTCTTGAATTACTTGGTTCACCGCCTCGACTATCTCAGCTGCGGAGGGGCTGGGCTGGGGGCCTGCCACGTTGATTACCCTATCTTCATACCTAAGCCTCTTCATCCTAGACATTATGAATATTGTAGCGTCCACAGCGTCTTTTACATAGACTATCGGTATCCTAGATTCTGGAGGGGCGTTTACCGCATACTCCTCCCCTTGGGCTGGTTTTTGTATGGCTAGGGTTGTATAAGCCGATGCGCCTCCGTCTCTCCTACCAGGGCCTATGACTGAAGCATACCTGAGGGCTGCGAACTCTATTCCGTATCTTTTATAGAACCATATCCCTAGTGTTTCTGTGTGTAGTTTTGAGACTCCGTATAGGGTTAGGGGAGGGATGTAATCAGACTCCCTCACAACCTTCTCGCCAGCATATCCATACGCAGCTACGCTGCTTGCGAACACTATACCCTCTACATCATGCTTGACCGCCTTCTCAAATATGTTCCAAACTGGAGCTATGTTAACCTTATAACCCTTCTTAGGGTCTTTCTCAACTGCGGTAGATAAGAGAGCAGCATAGTGGACAACGTAATCTGGTTTTGTCCTCCGAATCACCTCATCTAATTTTCTAGAGTCTGTTACGTCTCCTTTGAACACCCTAACCCTACCACGTATATCGGCCGTTAATCTAGTTATGTTTAGGTCTAGCAATATGACGTCATGCTCCTGTTCTATTAACGCCCTTGATAACCAAGCTCCTAAGAACCCGCACCCACCTGTTATGAGAATCACAGACATACTTTTCTAGAAAATATGGAGTAAAATAGGGAATTTAAAACTGTTGTAATTTTATCCCCTCGATAAAGATATTTTAAGTTGTAGATAATTTTTCTCTATGCTATGTCACGCATACGAGTTGCTATCGCGGGTGTTGGTAACTGCGCCTCAGCACTCGTTCAAGGCGTTTACTACTATCGCAACGCTGACGACTCGGAGTTCATTCCCGGTTTGATGCACCCGCGGCTGGGGCCCTACCACATAAGCGACATAGAGTTCGTAGCTGCGTTTGACGTTGATAGTAATAAGGTGGGTAGGGATCTTGCTGAGGCCATCTTTACAAAACCCAACTGTACGTTGAAGTTCTGCGACGTGCCTAGGATGGGTGTTGAGGTTATGCCTGGCAAGGTGCTGGACGGAGTTGGGAGGTACTTGAATGATTTGATAAAGGTTGATAGCGGTAGAGCATGTGACGTTGCTGATGTTCTTAAGAGTGTGGGTGCTGATGTTCTGATTAACTTCATACCTGTAGGGAGTGAGGCTGCTACTAGGTGGTATGCTGAACAGGCCCTAGAGGCTGGGACAGGTTTTATCAACGGTATCCCGGTCTTCATAGCGTCAGACCCTACGTGGCAGGAGAGGTTCAGCAGCCGCAACGTCCCGATAATAGGGGATGACGTCAAGTCTCAGGTGGGGGCTACCATACTCCATAGGACGTTGGCTAAGCTGTTCGTGGACAGAGGGGTTAAGATTGAACGCTCATACCAGCTTAACTTCGGCGGAAACACGGATTTCCTCAACATGCTGGAGAGGGAGAGGCTGAAGTCCAAGAAGATCTCGAAGACCCAGTCGGTCACCTCGCTCATCCCCTACACGCTGGATTCTGAGAACATCCACATAGGGCCCAGCGACTACGTCCCCTGGCTGCAGGATAGGAAATGGGCTTACATAAGGCTAGAGGGCTCGGCCTTCGGAGGGGCTCCTCTGGTTGTTGAGGTTAAGCTGGAGGTGTGGGATAGCCCCAACTCGGCAGGTGTTGTGATAGACGCTATACGCTGCGTGAAAATAGCCAGGGACAGGGGTATAGGAGGGGTTCTGCTGGGGCCTTCGGCCTACTTCATGAAATCACCTCCAGCCCAGTACCCTGACGAGATAGCAAGGCAGATGGTTGAGGACTTCATCGAGGGGAAAATCGAGAGATAACCTTCTTTTTCTCCTCTTAACCGCCTACCGCCTCCGTCTCTCCGAATAACGCGTTTAGTCTGGAGAGGCATTTCCTACGCATATCTACTGTTAGGTTTGAGGAATTTATCGCTTCTACGAGCTGTTGGATGCGCCATAGCATTTCTTTGCTCCCATACTGTTCTCGTGTTTCGTGGCTTAGTATGGCCGGGTCGTCGAAGCTGGGCTCTGCGTTGAAGTATATTATACTCCCCAACGCCAGGAATTTAACCAGCTCCTTCCCAACTCCTTTGAACGAGAGCAGCTCTTCATAGCTTCTGGGGGGATACTCCCTAAGCTGATGGAGGACAGACCAGTTAACCTTCCCCGTAGGGGCTATTATATTGATTACCTCCTCAGGCTTTCCATCCAGCCTGCTTTGTTTGTATAGGTGCGAGTAGTGGGTTTGGAGGCGTTTAAGCTTCGGCGCGTCGTAGTGGGTAAGCTCCACCGAAGCAGCCCTGGCGTCTGCGCTTTTCTTAGCCGTCATGTCAAGAACCGCCGGCTTCTTAAGCTCCGCCAATATACCGTTGTGCGGCTCCTCTACGAAGCTTCTTACATGGCCTGAGAACCAGTGGTATCTCCTAACCCTTAGCTGGAACGGCTCTCTGCTCTGCTGTATTATTGTCCATATCCTGCTTCTGGTTAGGAACATAACATGTAGATAAAGATCATACCCGTCCTGTATAGCTACGCTATCTACCTTAGCCACCATTCTGCTGCAGTATATCAGGTGCTGAACCCATCTGTCGGAGAGGTTGAAGATGGATGCAACCTTCTTCATCTCGGCTGGGACGTTGAAACGTGATACTTTAGAACCCCCCATAACAGCAACGCCTGTTGAGGGGGTCAGGGTCTCCTTCAAGATAGCTGACATAACCAGCGTCCTATCGCACTCAACCTCATCTAAACCGCATAACGCAGATAGGAAGTCTAGGAAGTAAGGCTCTGCTAGGCTTTCAACCAGCTCATCAGGGCCAAACGCATCAACGAAACTACATACGACTTGATCTACTATGTTACGGGCGTAATTGTAATAACGCCCCGCATAGCTTTTCTTAGCCATGCGGAGCTCTTTTATTCCTGCTCTATACACCCAACCCCTCCCCTCTCACCAATTGGCGTGTGAAGGGTTGGATATAAATGGAGGTGGGATAGAGGGTTGTAGCGGGGGCGCTAACTTACTGGACCGCTGCTTCCGGCGCGTTTGGTGTTTTTAAGCTTTACGGTAGCGTATATAACTAGCGAAAGCACGGCAGGCAGGTAGATTACGAAGAGCTGGAACGTCCAGATCAGCACAGGGCCGTATATCTGCTCTGTAATGATTAACGCTACAGATACCCCCAGCAGGATTAGCGCTGTATCCCTCCAGAGCTTCTCCTCCGTAGTACTCATGTCTGGGCCTGCTCCATCTTAAGTAGCTCCTGCAGGGATATATCAACGTAAGTCCCGTTGGGGAGTTTTCTCCTTATTATAACAGGTAGAACCCTCCTTTCAAGCTCACGAGTAGCTATGTCTATCGGCGATTCGCCTGAGAAAACCTCCACAAGTGGGAATGCGCCTAGGGAGAGCTGCAGGGCCCGTCCCCCTATTATCCTTGCTCTCTCATATTTAGTGAGGCGATAAGGTTGAGATGACATGCCGAGTGTGTAAAATGGGGTTTATACGATAATTTAACGATAAATAAGAACCGTAGGGTTATTTTTATTAAAAAGGAGAAACGAATTCGGGGGTTAGTCCTCTGATTCTCCTGTTTCTTCCTCCTTCTTCTTGCCGCCTCCCTTCTCCTCCAGCTTCGACGCAGCTATTATGTCGTCTATCTTCAGTATCATCGAGGCCGCCTCCATCGCTGATTTGATGGTCTGTTTCTTCACCAGCAGCGGGTCTAGTACGTTTAGCTTCATCATATCATCCAGCTTGCCCTCCACTACGTTTACCCCATACCATGTATTGCCCTCCTTATGCTTGGCGCTCAGCGTTACTATCGTCTCTATCGGGTCCATGCCGGCGTTCTCAGCCAGCTGGGATGGGACTATCTCTAGGGCCTCTGCGAACTTCTCAACCGCCAGCTGCTCCTTGCCTGGTAGTGTTTTGGCGAAGTCCCTCAGCTTCAGGGCTGTTTCAATCTCTGGAGAGCCTCCCCCTGCCACTATCTTACCCTCCACTATAACATCCTTCACCACGTTGATGGCATCCTTTATGGAGCGTTCAGCCTCGTCAACTATCCTCTGCGTACCTCCACGTATGAGTATTGTGAGGGATTTCGGGTTTTCGCAGCCCTCGATGAAGACCATCTTATCCTCGCCTACCCGCCTCTCCTCCACAAGCTTAGCCCTGCCCAGGTCCTCTGGCCTTAGCTCGTCTATCCTCGTGATAACCCTCCCTCCCGTGGCTTTGGCCAGCTTGTCCATGTCGCTCTTCTTAATCCTCCTAACGGCGAGTATCCCCTTCTTTGCTAGGAAGTACTGGGCTAGGTCGTCTATGCCCTTCTGACACAGCACTACATTAGCCCCTGAGGCGGCTATCTTCTCCACCATATCACGGAGCATATCCTCCTCCTGCTTCATGAAGGCCTTCATCTGCTCCGGGGTTTCTATATTCAGCTTGGCGTCGAACTCCGTCTTCTCAATCTCCAGACTGGCGTCTACCAAAGCTATCTTAGCATCCCTGACCAGCTTCGGCATGTCAGGGTGAACAACCTCCTTATCCAAGACAATACCATCCACCAGCTTGGTGTCATGTATCGACTGGCCCTCTTTCTTCTCAATCTTTATGTTATCCAGGTCCACCGTCCACTTGTCCCCCTTCTTCTCGACAACCCTCGTTACAGCATCTACGACGACGCTGGATAGGTAATCAGCCTCCTCTGCCACCAGCTTGCTCAGCATAGCGGTTTTAGCTACCTTGAGCAGCGCATCCCTGTCGCTGAGCTCAACCTTAACCGCTATATTGTCTAGGATATCAAGGGCCTTCAACGCAGCTTTCTTATAGCCTTCGATTATTATAGTTGGGTGGACTTCCTTCTCTATCAGCTCCTCGGCCTTAGCCAGCAGCTCGCCTGCTAGGACTACTGCGGTTGTAGTCCCGTCCCCCACCTCCTCGTCCTGGGCCTTGGCGACCTCCACCAGCATCTTAGCAACAGGATGCTCAACATCCATCTCCTTCAATATAGTAGCGCCGTCGTTGGTGATCACTATGTCGCCGAAGCTGTCTACCAGCATCTTGTCCATCCCCCTCGGCCCTAGCGAGGATTTCATAGTCTCGGCTATTACCTTCGCCACCATTATGTTGGAGGACTGGGTTTCCCTCCCTCTTACACGTTTTGAGCCTTCCTTTAGAATGATAACGGGTTGAGTAGCAGTTCCACCTGGTACACCTACTGCCATGTCCTACTCCCTCGTGTTAGTGAGGAAGCCGGTCTTTGATATAAACCTATTAGGGCTAGTCTTATATTGAGGCATGCCCCAGCGTAGCGGGTCGGTTATCCTTTTTTTAGATTTATGTTTTATTATAGCTTTAGTGTTTTAGATTCATGTGTTGAATATTCTGTTGCGTAAGAGATTAATTATAGCGTATTACTTCTGTGGTGTTCGGTGAGTTGCGTGAAGCTGATATCGGTAAAGCTTCCTGAAGCTTTGATTGACGGTATAGATGAGCTGGTTAAACGCGGTGTCTACCCTAGCCGGAGCGCTGTTATGCGGACTGCCGTTAGGGACCTGCTCCGTAAGGAGCTTTGGAGGCAGTAGAGCAGCTGTGTTAAGGGGCCTTGAACGGAAGCTCCCTGACGTATATCAGCCGGCCGTAGACGTAGCGGGTGTCTGAGACGTTGTCGGTGAAGCCTGTCTCCTCCCCCTCATCGGAGGAGAGATACTTCACATATCCCTTCATCTCTTTATTATTTTTCATCTCTGTTGTGTAGAGGAATATAGGTAATGCTGTTGAGTCGTAGTAGTCTAGGATGGGGTATATTATCCCCGCTATGCTCCCGTCTCCGCTACACCATATCGGAGGCGTGGCCGTGCCGTCGGTCATAGCAGCCACCACCCTCATAAGGGAAGATAAACCAACAACCCTGCTAACTACCGGCCTCTCCAGCCTCCGCCTCCCCGTAGATTTTATAGCCTGCTTCACAAACCTAGGGGTTTCATCAACCTCTATAACTACGCCGTTTACATACCTGCCTGACTCCGGTGATTTGGTGAACTTAGCCTCCTCACGGCCTAGGTTCGTGTATGCTAGGTAAGGTGCTGTAGGGTCTTCATACCATACGTACGCTAGAACAGGTATGCTCCCGCTCCAGAACGGGAGGGGGTAGAAATGGTAGAGTATCCTCCGGCTACCGATGAAGGAGGACCAGAAGCTGGGTATGTAATCAGACCTGCTGGTGGCAAGCCGGGCTAAGCTAGCTACGTCAAGCACCTCAACAGCTATAGGCGGCCTCTCCACCGCCCTCCGCCGACCCGTCAACCCAACCCCTCACGTTGAGCGGAAAGTAAACTATATAACCCTAAATGGGATGTTTTTAAACAACGTACAACCAGTAATTTCTGAGAATACTGTGAAGAGCTACTACCGTGATATTGTGTATGACGTGGTGAACAGGATAGCTGGAGAGGTTATTCTCTCTAAACATCCGGGTGAGGTGCTTAAGAAGTGGCGTATGTTGTTTGAGATTAGTCAGACTGAGCTGGCCCATGCTATGGGTGTTTCGCCCTCCGTCTTGAGCGACTACGAGAAGAACAGGAGACAATCTCCGGGGGTTGCTTTCATAAGACGCTACGTCAACTCCCTTATAGAGATTGACCTCAGGCGAGGGGGGGTTTATCTCCGGAAATTCAGCACGGCTCACCGTAGTTTAGATGATGTTATACTTGCTATATCCGAGTTCACTTCACCTAAGACGGCGGGGGAGCTTGCCGAGGCCATAGACGGGGTGTGGCTAGCCGGCGAGGAGTATGCCAACGACCCCGTATACGGCTATACGGTGATAGATAGTTTAATGGCTATAGTGAGGCTGGACGCTAACGATTTCCTCCGTCTATTCGGGCAGAATAGCATGAGGCTGGTTATCTTCACCAACGTTGAGAGGGGCCGCTCACCCATGATAGCGGTTAGAATATACCCGATAAAACCTAAGATGGTAGCTATACACGGCCCCAAGTCACCTGAGGAGGTGGATAAGCTGGGTATAGAACTAGCCCGCCGAGAGAGGATACCGTATGTCCTGTCTCAGAAGAGAAACGTGAAGAACCTCATAGACTCTCTTAGTATGTTTTAGCCGTTGACTCCCGGCGGATGAGCTTAGCGCTGAGTATGCCGTTTACGTAGCGCATGTCGGTGAGCCTGGCCTCGAAGGGGAGGTTTACTATTCTCCTAAACCCTAAGCCGCCTCTCAGCAGCAGCTTCTTACCCATCACCTCCACCTTAACATTCTCAGCAGGCCCAGGGACTTGGGCTACTAAGCTTATAACCCCGTTCTCCTCATGCAGCTCGCAGAGCAGGTTACTCCAGTCGCTCTTCTTAACCGTCTTACTTAACTCCCTTATCCAGTAGAATGCTAGACCCGCTGTTAGGGCTACGAGTATTATCCCCAGCAACCCCTGTTGGAAGCGTAGAAGTATGCCAGCTAGGGCGATTACTACTAAGGCTACTATTATGTAGAGTATGAACATGGAGGGTATCTCGGTCTGTTTCCTTCTTTCCTGCATATTTTCACCCTAGGAGTATGCTTACGTAGCGGAGGACAACCACCCCATCCTCTACTGTTACTATGCCTACATTTAAGGTATCGTCCCGCATCCAGTAGATTAACCGCCCCACTCCAGTTGGTTCTACGGAATCAGAGATAAAGCTTTCCAAGAATTTCTCCACCTCGCTTAAATCCGACTCGGTAATCAGCTTTGTAGACCCCTCTGAGAAGACTAGGTTAGCGTTTATCTCCTCGGGGTTTTCCACCTTGTATCCTTTCTTCTCCAGAAATTCTATCACAATCTGTATCTTCTCCTCCGTGGTTAGTTTCCTCTCTTCAGGCGCAGTAGCCCCTACCAGTTTGCGGAGGAAGTTGGTGAAAGCCTCCTCCCCCGTGCTTCCTAGGCCGACGTAATACTGGCCTGTAAAAGCAGCCCCCACAGCAGCTATAATGCCTATCTGCGTAACAACCCCCCCAGCCTGGGCCGTGTAAACTGGAATGAAGTAAACAGGATGCTTCCCCACGTCGTAGAATATCGTCTCACCTATCCTAGGTGGGTTCTGCGGATCTGTGGTTAGCAACGTTCTTATCTTCCTGAATTCAGGGTCCCGTTCAAGGGCCTCCCTAGCGGCTGTGGGGCCCAGGAGCTTGGTATCCGACTCCGGCGGCACTGCGTAGAAGATAAGCCTCCCAGTATCTGGGTAGTCGTTCAACGCTATGACGTAGCCGGCTAAGTTCCTGCCCTGAGCCCCGCGTATCTCAAGGGATAGTATGCCCACGAACTCTATATCATCAAACCCCGGGGGCTTTCCCAGAATATAATATACATCAAGGCCTCTTGGGATTTCGTAGAATTCACGGGCTTGTATAAACTTAGCCACTTCAACGACATGGTATATGTTGAACATCTCTACACGCCACCTGAATATCTCAGCGGGGTATCTTAGTTGGTTCCTCAGCCATTCTGGAACGTCTCTGGCTACATACTCGCTATATACGTTGGCGAAGAGCCTTGAGAAGAAGTCATCTCCGGTTACTATTATCTGTATATCCCCGTTATATGCGTCTATCAAGGCGAATCCAACCAGACGCCGTAGGGAGTTTCCCTTAGACCATGGTAAGTTTTCTGTTGATAGTGAGATTATGAGGGGCATGAGCCAGTAGGATTTACTGCCGTCTGTTACTGGAAGCATGTCCACCCACTCAACCTGACCTGCTTGCCTCCATAGGTATGTGAAGTAAGGCATGACAAGCCTTACTCTATCGTGAACATCCCTATATCTGAGCAGCTGGATTGTTTTATCCGGGTAGCTGAGGAAGAAGGTTATGTCATACACCCAGCTCAGCGGAGGGGATATCTTAACTCCCCCCTCCCCCGAGTATCTAACCCCACCTATCTCATCTACGGTCTCTTTCCCCATAATTATAGCGGCCCAAGTTCTACTGAACAGGCTATCACCGTTACCCTCGCCGTAGTATATCTTACGCTTCTTGAAGAAGAGGCCCGGCTCAACTACGTCGCCGCTTTGAGCGTTAAGCATTAGAAAACCTTCGGGTATGTGCGTGTATACTAGGTGCTCGTTATACCACCTATCAGCTACCGATACCGTCTCGGGGAGGACAGGCTTCATAGAGGCGCTCCAGTATAGGGTTTTGTTAAATCGTAGGATGTCGGAGTCCTCGAAGTCAACGTATGGTATGAGCCCTATCTCGGGCTTAAGCTTGGCGAAGGCGGCGTCCCAGTCCCAGAGCCTTATCCTAGACAGGATATCGTTGTTTTCTCTGACGTAGTCGTTTATCTCCTCTGGGGGTATTGCTACTAAACTGAACTCATACCCCTTTATCTCAACATCATCCAGCTCCGCCAGATACCTGTTAACCGCTATTTCCTGGGCTACGTATGGGCCTCTCCACTGTAGTTTCTGCCCGTCCGCTATGCTGTTTTGTATCGTTACTACAGATGCTGTTGCGAGGATTAGCAGGAGAATGGCCCCCGCTCTTAGGTATATGCTACGCATAACCGGTATTCGCCGTAAATCCCAGTATGCGTAGAGGCCGAATAGGGCTGAGGCTATGAAGGAAGCTATGATGAACACTTTAGTGTTGTAGTCTATGTAGCTGGGGAAGAATAGATTAAAGCCTGTCCACGCCAGGGCTAGGCTTATAAGAGCCTCTATTATGGAGGTCTTTACCGTGATAACCCCATTCTCAAGATAAGAGACCACCGCGTGGGCTATGACTCTGATGAGGTGCGTCAGGCCTATCAAGAGGAAGAGCCTTATTCCCACCGCTCCGAGGATAGGGGGGAGGAGGAGCGTAAGCGCGGGGGCAGATTCTATAACTACCTCAGCCCCGCTTGTGTCGTCTATGCTGAAGAACCTGAAGGGAAGGCTGAATACCGCGGGAACGTTACGCAATCCGCTATCCCAGCCGTTTAGCGAGGCCAAAACAGCCATTCCGAACAACGCGTTGGAGAGGATGAAGGTTCCTGCGATGAGCTTAGTAACCTGCCACATAGCAAACGTAACAGGCGAGAGCCTGAACCTTTCAAAATCCAGAAGGGCTGGGCTGAATACTCCCCTAGATGAGAATATCAACGTTCTTATAATCCATATGGTTAGCGACTTACGTTTTACGAAGTCGTATCTGATGAACGCTATGGCGGAGAGGATTACACCCCCTACCAGCGAGAAGTAAAAGGGCTTGATGAAAAGCTCCCCGAACTCCCATACGTTAAGCCAGACCTCTAGAATCTCCCGGCCTATCAGCGAGAAGAGGAGGGAGAAGATTATAAATCCTATTACCCAGATTATAACTCCGCCTCTCCGCCTTTCCCTATACATAGTCCCTCTTCCATCTCCAGTCTGGATTTTTAACCCATTTTATAAGGCTTGGCACAATTTATACTGGAGAAGCGTCATTCCATAGGTAGTCGAAGTAGTTTCTGGCGTATTTAGCAAGCCCGGGGTGGTCTGACCATATTGCTAGAAGCCCATCTGCCGACTCCCCCTCGCCTGTAAACACTATAACCACCTCCCGTGAATCCGCTATCACCCCCCCGCCGAACATCTGGCCCCTCGCTCTGACGGAAGCCACGTTAGCCAGCCTGCTGATGAGCTCCTTATCGACTACGCTTGTTACCATTATACGTACTTCGCATCCCCTTGTCCTGGCCATGCCGGCTAGAGGCTGGATGACGTCAACGAGTCCTTTGTTAAGTATGGGGGCTGCTATCAGGAGCTCCCTCTCGCTTCTGGTTGCCACCTCTTTAATCTTCTCCAGTATGCTGGTTTCTCCCCTTAGAATCCAGATGTCAGGCCTCTCCCTCTCACCCCGCCCCTCGTAGATGGGCATAAGCTCGCTGAGTATCACCTCCTCCCGCTCCTTTATCCTCCTCTCCATAGATAACCTAACCGCCTCAAGGGCTGTCGCAGGGGATTTAGCGGCGTAACGCGCCGGCCTACCCTCATGCAGTATGATTATGAAGTCCTTCTGCTTTAACGAGCCTAGTATGTCGTAAACCTTCGAGTAGGGGACTTGGGCTACTTCACTAAGCTCGCTGGCTGTCATGGGGCCCTTCTCAACTAGAGTTATATACGCCCTCGTCTCGTATTCGGTAAGCCCCAGCTCCTGCAGAGCTCTTCTCGTCCTCTCGCTTACCGCAGAAGGCCTTGACATGAACCTCTGCCTCTAACATCACCATAAGCTCTTAATTATTATTACGTATCTACGGATATTTACTTCAGCTCCTAAGAGTTGGCCTTCAAGGGTCTAAGACAGGTGATTTTACTTTTCTTTCGGCCGTAAAAACCTGTTCACAGCCAGCAGAAGCGGATAGCCTATTATGATTATAGCCACTACTGAGCCTCCGAAAACACCCAGCCAGCTCACCACTATTAGAGGAAGATTAACTCCAGCCGCTTCCTCAATCTGGCTTCTCAGCGCCTCCTGAATCTCAAGCGGAACTATAGCAACGAGATAACTTCCTACAATAAAGGTTATAACCATCACTTGGATAGCCAACGCTACCGCAACACCCAGCTTGGATTTTAAGGCAGAAGCAATCCTCCACGAGTAGTAGGTTGCCAGGAAGTTGGCTAACGCACCGCCGAAGACGTCAAGAACCTGCAGGCCAAACGGCGAGAAGAGATTAGCTATTA
>DQVM01000138.1 GCA_015661775.1 Candidatus Caldarchaeum subterraneum
CCCTCACGCTATAGTGTGGAAAGATGGAGCTACACGTTACAGCGCATAAGCGGCGTAGCGGTTACGCTCTACTTCGTAATGCATATAATCGAGACAGGGAATGTGGTGGGAGGAGCTGATGTATGGACATTAAGACCCGATGCCTACGAGTATGCAAGAAGAGTATGGCAGGAGACTATAGAGTTCCTCTCTAACCCCCTTTTTGACGCGGGTTTGGCGGTTATAGGGTTTATGGTTGCTTTTCATACGATAAACGGTGTGAGACTCTTCCTAACCCACTTCGGATACGGCCTGGGAAAACCCTCAAGACCAGAACCCCATGAAAAACCTAAGTCCATGTCGGGATTCCAGAGACTCCTCTTCTGGGCCAGCATAGCATTCGCAGTATTCGCCCTAATATACACAATAGACGCTTTCTTCAAGGTGCTGTAACGATGGTCAGCGAAAGAACAATCATGCTACTACATTACATAACAGGAATAGGCATATTGGTGGCCGGAGCGGTTCATATAGCTACAGTCTTCCTAACAGCCCCCGTTGAAGCCAACCTAACATTTGACGAAGCCCCCTTCGCAGTAATCAACGTTTACAGAAATCTCCTGCTGGCAGTATCCTTGGAAGCTCTGCTGGTAATGGTGGCTTTCCACGGTTTTAACGGACTACGAATTATCCTACTTGAATTATATCAAGGAAGAACGTGGGAAAAGGCTGTTACGTGGATTTTAACGGTTATAGCGTTAGTTCTGGTTGTATATGGAAGCCGAACCATAATACTAGCTTACCAGATAGCCAACCTTGGGTGATAAGACATGCAAACCCAGCTCAAGGAAGTAACCTTAAGGGTTTTCAGACAAGACCCAAAGCGTGAGAAGAAGCACCGCTACCAGACCTACAAGGTTCCATACAGAAGAGGCCTTACAGTACTGGATTCTCTGATTTACATAAAAGAAAACCTAGACCCCACTCTTTCAATACGCTATTCATGTAGAATGGCGAGCTGCGGTTCATGCGGTATGATGATAAACGGCCTACCAAGGCTGGCCTGCTTCACACAAGTAACAGAACTTAAAACTGAGACGATAACAGTAGAGCCGCTAAGAAGCTTTCCTCTAATAAAAGACTTAGTAACCAGCTTCGACGATTTCTTCAAGAAACACCACCTAATGCTACCGTATTTGATAAGGAGAGACGCTGAGGAACAGGAGAACCCAACACACCAGTATCTACAGACCGATGAAGAGCTGGAACGCTATATCCAGTTTACCTACTGCATACGCTGTGGGTTATGTTACGCAGCATGTCCTGTTACTGCGACAGATAGAAATTTCCCAGGCCCGATGGCTCTTGCACAGCTATATAGATACTATGCTGATACCCGCGACGAGGGAGGAGAAGAACGGCTAAAGGTAATAGATAACACGCACGGAATATGGAGATGCCACTTCGCAGACTCTTGCAGTCAAGTATGTCCAAAAGGTGTTGACCCGGCCCTTGCCATTCAGCTACTCCGTCGAGCTGTGATGTTTAACAATAGAAAACGTTAATAATTATTTTTTAGGTGGATAACGTTATAGATAAAGTTATTCCTATTTTTATTGGTAAGTCTTATATACAATATAGTAAAGAAGCGATGTTAGAGATGCCTCTCTCAGCCCAAGTTTACTTAAGAAAGAAAATACACATAAGCGGCAAGAGCTACTATTACATACACATACCGGCCAAAGTAGGTTCAGACAGTCAATTTCCCTTTAAAGAGGGTGATAAATTACAGATGGTCATAGACCCTTCAAAGAAAAAGATTATACTCACAAAAGTAACTGATAAAAGGAAGGTAAAAGTAAGGAGTACATAATAATTAAAGCTCATCCACTTCTTTTACACCCTTCTCTCTAAATATCTTCTCAAAGTTGTAAAGTTCATAGGATGTTCTCCCTTGGTCCATTAGTTTCCGTAATTCCTCTTCTCTCCTCTCCCTTTCTATAGCTTTCTCCAAAACCTCCCCAGCGTTCTCCGGCCTAACTACAACTACTCCATCATCATCACCCACTATTATATCTCCAGGCCTTACTACTACGCCTCCGCATTTTATCGGTATATTTATTGAGCCGGGGTTCTCCTTAGCAGAGCCCTGCGGGCTTATTACCCTAGCGAAGCATGGGAATCCCATCCTCCTTATCTCCGCAACATCCCTAACAGAGCCGTCCACAACCACACCCGCTATCCCCTGTCTATGAGATTGGTACGCCATCTGGGCGCCAAACATAACCCCAAGAATACCGCCGCCATCTATAACTAGAACATCACCCGGTTCAGCTAACGCCATAGCCCTATGAACAGTAATATTATCCCCGGGGTAGCACTGTACAGTAACAGCTGTTCCAACCAGCTTCATCTCAGGAGCAACAGGCTTTATACCGGGGTCCATCAAGTTTCTTACATTCTTACCTATAGCTTCATGCAAAGTAGACACAGATAAGTTTCTGAACCTTTCAACAAGCTCTCTCGGAGGTCGTTTTATCTTCTTAACTACTATCCCAGCCATATATTTTGGTAAGCGTAAATAACATAAAAAATATTTAGTTTTAGTATCTTCCTGCTGTTAAGTATGAGGAGAATAGAAAAAGAGTTTACTGTAGCTTTCGATGAGGTGGATGCTTCCGGCTGGTTCTACGGAGCCGTTTACTTCAAATACGTTAACGAGCTTCTTTTCTCGTTACTAAATGAAATAGAATACCCTATGCCGTTGATGTTAAAACGAGGCTTTTCTATTCCTCCCGTGAAATATGAGATAGAGTTTTATAAACCAGCTAAGTACGGCGACGTTATTATAGGGGAGATGGAAGTTGTTAAAGTAGGTAATTCGTCGATTCATTTGGAGTTTGTTTTTAAAGATAAGGAAAGAGACAAGGTTTACGCTAAGGGCTATACAGTTAGGGTTTTTACAGATAGTAAAAAGGAAAAATCTGTTAATATTCCGGAGGATATAAGGGCGCGTCTTCTAGCGTTACACCTGTAGTTTGGGTTGTTCTCGTAGTTTATAGCGTTGTATCTTCCCTGTGGCGGTTTTAGGAAGTTCCTTGACAAAAACAATCCATGTGGGTACTTTGAAGCCTACCCCTAAGTTTTTATGTGCGTTTTCCTTCAATTCCTTCTCCAGTTCTTCTGATGGCTGGTATTCGGATTTTAGGACTACGTAAGCTTTGGGCCTTCCTATTCCCTCTTCTGTGTATCCTTGAACGACGGCGCATTCTAAGACTGCGGGATGTTTGAGTAACGCTCCTTCAACTTCCACTGGTGAGACCCACGCACCTGCTGATTTGATTAAGTCATCTGTTCTTCCCACGTGCCAGAAGAAGCCATCTTCGTCCATGTAGTAGGAGTCCCCTGTGAAGAACCATTCACCCAAGAAGGCTCTTTTGGTCTTTTCATGTTTCCGCCAGTAGAGGGCCGCTATGCTGTCACCTTTCACCAACAGCTTCCCCACTTCACCAACCTTAACCTCTCTTCCCTCGTCGTCTACAAGCCTAACCTCATAACCCGGAACAGGTATACCGCTACTCCCCGGTTTTATCCTCCCAACCCTATTAGAGATAAAGATGTGGGTAAGCTCTGTAGTTCCTATACCGTCTAAGATATCAACACCGGTTCGTCTCTTCCAACTCTCGTATATCGCGGCTGGCAAAGCCTCTCCAGCGCTGACGCATAGCCTAAGTGAGCTTAGGTTATATCTCTTTTCAAAATCCTTTTCAGTGAGAAGCCTGGAGTATACTACTGGGACTGAGAAGAAGAGGGATATCTTATAGCGTTGTATGGTTTCGAATACTTTGTTTGGCTCTGGTGCTCCTGGGAATAAGACTGCTGAAGCCCCTGCTCTAAGGGTTGCGAAGAGGGTATTCCCTATTCCGTATGCGAAGAATAGTTTGCTGGTGGAAAATATGGTATCATCTTCATTTAAGTTTAGGATATGTTTGTAGTATGTATCGGTGCTGTAGAGGGGGTCGTGGGCTAGGTGTATGACTCCTTTCGGTGGACCGGTTGTTCCTGAGCTGTAAAGCCAGTAGCAGAAATCATCCTTGCTCATGGGTTCAGGCTCTAAATTAGGTGAAGAATCCTTGGTGAGATCGGAGTAGGATAGAAAATCTTCAGAATACTCATCTACTACTATTATATGCTTTAAGTAACGTAGTTTGTTCTTAGCCTCTTTAATTACCTCGGCGAGTTTACCGTATGTTACCAGTACCTTAGCTCTGCTGTCATTAAGTAGATACTCGTATGTCTGGGGGGTTTCTAAGGTTGATAACGCAACAGGCTGGGCCCCTATCCTTATAGCTCCTAGGAATGTTTCTACATGCTGAGGCATATCCGGTAAAACTATTGCCACCCTATTCTCAACTTCAACACCTAAACTCTTTAGAGCATTACCAATTTTGTTTATCTTCTCAAGAAGTTGACGATATGTTATTCTCTCCTCTCTTTCGGCTGCGTAGTAGAAGGCGATTTTATCTCCCCGGCCTTTTCTTAGGTTCTCATCTACAAGTATATCGCATAAGTTCATCTCCTCTGGTATGTTGAACTCGACATCCTCTCCTTTTGCAGCTACCATGCTCTATCCTACCTCTGGTTGAAGGAGAAATTATATTTCGGTTATAATCTTTTCTACCACCCTGTTATAATAATTGTCTAAAATTCCGGTAGAGGATAGAGTCTTTAATCTCGTTATCAATAGGTAGCTGCATTATTAGTTCAGCGTTTTTTCTCATTCCCTTAACACCGGGGCTGGGCCAGTCAGAGCCGAAGATAATCTTATGGGCTATTTCTGTTAGTCGTGGAAAATATTCGAGAAGACGCTGGGGTGGAATTCCAGATATGTCTAGGAACATGTTGCTCCGGTGTCTTCTTAATAGGTAGAAGGCTGTGCTCATCCAAATAGGCCTACCTCCGTGAGCCATGATTATCTTCAATCTAGGGAAATCTACGGCCACGTCATCCAAGTATATTGGATTACCGTATCTTATCCTAGCTCCCGGGAACATGCTGGTTCCAGTATGTACGGTAACTGGGATGCCTCTATCCTCACAGAACTCGTATAACACCTTAAGTTGTTCCAGCTTACTAGAACCATAGTCATCTACGTACTGATTGACGTAAAATAGCTGATGAACGGGGTGAAGCTTTATCCCCTTAACTTCATATCTAGAATATAGCTCTTCCAAGATATTTTTAATATCCTCCCTAGTATGCCGTTTAACGTCAATCCCTCCGAAGGGAATAAGCATATCAGGATATTCCTTAGCATAGTTTGAGACAAACTCATTAACCGACTCTGTAAACCCTATTACACTTGGAGCTACGTAGTTTATCAAAACGGCCTTTTCAACGTTTTCCTCAACCATTATATCGATTAAAAACTTTGGCATCAGCTCCAGTTTACGCCAGTTTTCTTTAAAGAAGAGGTTAGTCATCATATATTCAAGGGCTTCTGTTTTCATTTCGCTAAACTTAGTTACATGTATATGAGCGTCTATTACCTTTGGGGTCATTAAATTATGTTTATTTCCAGCCTATTCTTAAGTATGTATGTTACAGCTGAAAATTAATTAGTTTCCTTATTCTTCGAGGTTGCTGGTGTTGTGTTATGCATGTTATGGTTACTGGAACTGGGTTTATAGGTAGTTATGTGGTTAAAAACCTGCTTGAGCAGGGGCACGAAGTTATATTCTACGGGTTTTTTGAGAATCCAACGGCTATAAGAGACGTGGTTGGCCATGGTGTATTTACAGAAGTCAAAGGAGATGTGCTAGACTATGATTTATTAGAGAAGACTATGAAGGAGAACTCCGTTGAGTCTGTAGTTCATACTGCCGCGGTTTTGATAGCTGGGGCCAGAGAGAACCCACTTAACGCTGTTAAGGTAAACGTGTTAGGTACTGCTAATGTTCTTGAAGCTGCCCGTAAGACGGATGTGGAGAAGATTGTCTATACTAGCTCAGGGCAGGTGTACGCTATGTTGAACCCGTATGTTGAAGTTCCTAAACCTGATTCGGGTGTTGTAAAGGAAGAGGAGTCTATATTACCTGGCAGCGTCTACGCCACCACCAAGGCGGCTAGCGAGTATCTAGGTCTAAACTATTCAAATATCTACGGCATCGACTTCATAGCCCTTAGACTCCCTACGGTATATGGGGGATGGCTGGGGCAGATGGGTAGGGCCGGGGTGCTAAAAACTATGTGCGAAAAGGCTCTTAGGGGTGAAGATCTTACGGTTGATGAATACAAGTCAGAGTGGGGTTACGTAAAGGACATGGCGCGGGCATGCGTGCTGGCAGTAAGCAAGAGAAAGCCAAAATATAGGATAATGAACGTCGGTAGTGGAAAAATAAACTCGCTACGAGAGGCTGTAGACATACTTAAGGGGGAATTGGGTGATAATAGAGTTAAGATAAATGTTAAGGAGGTTCAACAGCCTGAAAGGCTTCCATCTGATCTTAGCAAGGCGCGGGAAGAACTTGGGTATGAGCCTGAGTATGATTTTGAAAAGGGGGTAAGGGATTTGCTGGACTGGGCTAAGAAGCATTACGGCTAGTCTTCGAGGCTAAGCAACCTACTAGGGTTCTCTACGGTCATTCTCCTTATTTCCTCATCTGTAACTCCCTGCTCCAGCAGGTCTGTTACAAGCTTATACATAACATCTATAGGATGGCCCTTTTTAGGCTGTCCAGCGTCGCTGGATAAAACACACTTATCAACCCCCACGCGTTTTATGTTCTCAGCAAGTTCCCTCGGTTCATACCCTGCTACGGCGCAGTGCTCCATATAAGCCCCCATGTCAGCTAGCTTCACCTGATCCTCCAAGGGAATTTTCGTGGCCTTAAACTCAGGATGGGTAACAAGTATCTTCCTAACACCCGCCCTCCTAGCTTCCTTAACCAACTCGAATATTTCAGCCAACGACAGATGGCCTGTTCCTAGGATAATGTCAGCTTCCGCAATAAGCTCTAGAATCTCCTTCACCTCCTCAAGTATTTTGCCATTCTCGTCGAATATGCTTATCTTTATCTTCCTAGCTCTCTTGCTTTTTAGCTCCTTTACTCTCTTTAAGGTAGGTAGAGCAGCTTCACCAAAGTAATTTATGTGGTTGGCTGCGTTAAGAGTAGGCATCCAAACCTGTTTAGCTCCCAGTAATATTGCTGTCTCTACAGCCTCAGGGTTTAAACCTCCTACGTAACTATTAAGGACAATCCCTCCAAAAACCTTTATTCTCTCAAAAAGCTTGGAAACAATCCAAGCCCTATCTGCCGTTATTAAGTTATGGTTCTTTATCAGAAACGCTTTATAGCCTACTTTTTCAGCAACCCTAGCGAATTCTATATCGTCGTTGCTTCTCTCTGCTACGTCTGGCGCTAAATGAACATGCAGATCTACAACATCCTCAAGGATACGTCTATACTCGGTTATGTTTCTAGTTAACTCAAGCGAAGTCGTGTAACTCATAACAGGTCTTGTTATCTATTCTGGATATTCTTAAAATTTTTCTAGTTAATCATTCTAGCTAATTTTCTGTGAAAAGATTTAAGTTGGCTTTAATTGATTGTCAAGAGAAATGACGATAATTCTTGAAGGTAAATCTTTGACTAAGTACTTCGGAGGATTACCGGCTGTGCGTGATGTAGATTTTGAGATAGGTCAGGGGGAGATCGTAGGTCTAATAGGCCCAAACGGAGCTGGGAAAACCACGCTCTTTAACATAATTAATGGTGTTTTAAAACCCGATAGGGGACGGGTAATCTTTAGAGGGAAGGATATAACAGGCCTTAAGCCGCATACGGTGTGCAAGCTAGGAATGGCTAGAACACTTCAAGTTCCCAGACCCTTCCTAAACCTATCGTTGCTTGAGAACGTTATGAGCGGGGCTATCTTCGGCAATCATAACACGATAGCTAGGAGTAAAGCTGAGGAAATCGCATACAGAATGCTGGAGGTGGTGGGTTTAAATCATAAACATTATGTCATAGCTAAAAACCTAACCCTACAAGAGCGGAAGAAACTTGAATTAGCAAGGGCATTAGCCTCCAACCCTGAGATAATCCTGATAGATGAGTATATGGGTGGTCTCAACCCCGCTGAAGTTAAGGAGGCGATGGAGCTTTTACAGAGGATAAGGAAGGAATATAAAGTAACAATCTTCTGGGTTGAACATGTTATGCGTGCTGTGATGCAGTTGGCTGATAGGGTTATAGTGCTGAACCAAGGGTTGAAGCTGGCTGAGGGAAAGCCTAGTGAAATAGCTCAGGATAGTAGGGTTATCGAGGCTTATCTGGGGGGTGGTGTGGTTTAAGCAGAGTTCTTAAGGTTGAGCATCTTAACGTTTTTTACGGCGACATACAGGCCCTGTGGGATGTAGGATTAGAAGTTGAAACAGGTGAGGTAGTAGCTATAATAGGAGCTAATGGTGCTGGAAAGACAACGCTTCTAAAAACTATAGCCGGTTTGATAAGGCCGAAGAATGGAAGGATAATATTAGATAGTTTCGATATAAGCAAGTATGAAGCGTATAAGAGAACAGAGTTGGGTATATCCTACGTACCTGCTGAAAGAGAGCTCTTCCCCCAGATGACGGTTATTGAAAATCTAGAGCTAGGTGCTTTTACAAAACGAGCCAGAAAACGTAAAGAGGAGAATCTAGAGCTTGTTTTTAGATTATTTCCGAGGTTGAAAGAGCGGAAGAACCAGTTGGCGGGAACGATGAGCGGCGGTGAACAGCAGATGCTTGCCATAGCTAGGGGTATGATGACATGCCCCACTATTCTCATGCTGGACGAGCCCTCCACAGGTCTAGCGCCTAAGCTTGTAGCCGAGTTGTTCGAAGTGATAAGAAAAATAACTGAGGAGAACCTAACTGTACTGCTGGTGGAGCAGCATATGACCCAGGCCCTCTCAGTAGCTGATAGGGGTTATGTCCTCGAGACTGGTAGGATAACTTTATCAGGCTCTGGGGAGGAGTTGCTGGTTAATCCTCTGGTCAAGCAAGCTTATCTAGGGGTGTGAGAATGTCATACATACCAGTCATCATAGATGGGATAGTATATGGGCTTCAACTCTCGTTGCTGGCCGTTGGCATAACTCTAATATTCGGCTTAGGAGAGATACTTAACCTATCTCACGGCGAGTTTGCGGTAATAGCTGGAGTAACGGCGGCTGTACTTAACGGCGTTGATGTAAATCCGTTTATCAGCGCATTAGTAGGCGTTTTACTAGCTGGAGTATTTGGTTTGATAATTGAGAAGACTATCCTAATATCCGCGTATAAGGCTACTGGAGAGACTAGAATACTATCGGGGATGTTCATAACCCTCGGCCTAGGATTTGCACTCCACGGTTACATGGCTAACCAATTTGCGTTAGTAAGTTATTCTGTTAGACTTCCGATAGATACGATAGAGTTCCTCGGAATGGTCTTCAGACCCACCAACCTAGTTGCTGGAGGAATATCAGCTATAACACTCATACTACTAATGCTATTACTAAAATATACTTACTTCGGTAAGGCCGTCAGGTCTGTGGTCCAGAATGAGATAGGAGCTCAGCTATGCGGTATAAACCCCTCACGAATACGGATGATTATATTCTTTATAGGTACTATGCTGGCTGGACTCGCTGGAATAATGCAGGGATTATCATCTACCATAGAGCCTGAAGTCGGAGTCCAGCTGACAATCTTCGCCATCATAGTGTCTATCGTAGGAGGTGTTAGGAGCGTTACAGGTACTATAGTGGCGGGGATACTGCTGGGTGTGGTATATTCGCTTGTCAGCTTCCTTATAGGAACTTACATAGCTACGATATTCTTCCTACTGGCTGCAGCCTTGACTATAGTATTCAGGCCTGAGGGGCTTCTGGGTCATAAAGTATAGAAAAGGCGGTGAACTGTACATGGATAAAAACCAGTTTAGAAACGACACAATACAAATCCTTATAGCAGTAGTTATACTAGCTCTCCTACCTCTTCTGTTCAGGGGAGCATACCAACTAAGGGTTCTAAACCTCTTCCTCCTATTCATGCTAATAACAATAGGTTTTAACCTGATATTCGGCCATACAAACCAGCTTTTCCTCTGCCAAGGCGCATTAGCCGGTTCTTCGATGTACGTCTCCGGGTTGCTGGCCCTTAACTACGGTATAGAGCCTTGGCTGGTCATTCCACTGGGAACGCTGCTGGCTGGGGGGTTAGCGGCTTTCTTCAGCTTTATAGCTGTAGCCAGAAAGCTGGAGGCCATATTCCTGGGAATAACAACATTAAGCTTTCAGCTGATCTTCCAGAACTTGATAGTAGGTTTAAGAGACATAACCGGGGCTGACATAGGGTTTATACCACCGGAGCTTAGCCTTGGGCCGTTGACAAGCCTTCTAGGGAGGAGCCAAGCATATTATTATCTGCTTATAATAATCCTAGTAGTTACGTTGCTGATTTACCGGAGTGTTATGAACTCCAACATAGGCCTAGCGTTGAAGATGATACTAGACGATGAGATGGCCTCCGAGATAGTGGGTGTTAACGTCCGCCGCGTTAAGATAACTATGGCCTTCGCAGGCGCTATGCTCATAGGCTTTACAGGGGCTCTGTACGGGTTCTTCAACGCATACGTAGCCCCATCACTCTATGAATTTACAAGCCTGGACATAATAGTGCTGATAATGCTAATATTCGGGGGTAAGGCGACTATATTAGGCCCTATCGTAGGGGCAGGCGTTTTCACCATATTAAACGAGATACTAAGACCCCTAGGGCCTTTAACAGTACTGGCATACGGAGTCGTGCTTATGATCCTCTTCATCTTCTTCAGAGAAGGGATAATACCGTGGATAAAGAATAAGACTAAACTTCCGTTAATATAAAAAAGAAGGGGAAAAGAGGGAGGGTTTCTACTCGGGGACGTAAGGCGTTAGGGGCGGAGACTTGAACAGCACCTCAATACGCCAGTCAGCGTCTGGGTTTATACCACCCGGCGGCGGCCCTGGTTTATACGTTACATAGACCGGTGTCGCTTCTTTTAACTCTCCCCACTCGGTGTAAGATAACGGCCATGCATAAGCCGGGTGTACGAACCTGCCGTTTCTTATTGTATCCGCTATGACAGCAGGGTCAAATGACTGGGACTTCTCTATAGCGTCGGCTATCATCATAACAGTTACGTAGCCTGTTAACGCATGTGCCTCCATGAAGTCGCCTGTATCTTTGTAGTATTTCTCGGCCAGCTCCTTGTAGGCGTTACTGGAGTAGTCTGCGCAGGCATAGTCCATAGCACCTTGGAAAGCTACGTCTCCCAAGCCCTTGAGTATAGCCTCAGGCGGGGTTCCGGAGCCTATGAACCCCTTCAGCTGGAACCCAAGCTCTATGGCTTGTTTAGGAATCTTCATGTTACCCGGTGGATGGCCTGTGTTAATCAGAAACTCTGGGTTTAGGTCTTGTAGTTTCCTTAGGTAGGGGGTAAAGTCGTCTGTTCTCAGCGGAGCCACTTCTATCTGAACTTGGACACCCTCAATAGGTATTATATAC
>DQVM01000026.1 GCA_015661775.1 Candidatus Caldarchaeum subterraneum
AGGCATTGGTATAGTTACCCAAGGCGCAGGTATCCATTTTGTAGGATCTCCTATAGGCGGGGGCCATACTATTACTATCTGCGGCTCGCCGTCTACCAGCTGCCATTGACCAAGCGGGCCGCCGAGAGGAGATTCAATCTTATACGGAGGCCCAAGCCAGTTCATATGCTGGTGATACCAAGTAAACTTAACCTTACCCCTTACTGTGTCGAATTCGTTGTTCTCAAGGACTTCAACAAGCTTGTCGGGGTCTGTTGTTCCAGCTATCTCAATTGCTTGGAATAACACCTGTAGGGCCTCGTAGGTGTCGGCTGCTTGATTTATAGCCTCTGGGCCGTATCTGGATATGTAACGCTCAGCCCAAGATACCGTCTCTCCAGTTACTGGAATCTTTACAGCTACTGATGCGAACCCTGTGGTTTCGTACTGTGCTCTTCCCTCCGTCTTTTCCCACGCCTCCGGGCTTGCAACAGGGTTGTTAACACCTAGCAGTATGGCGTCTATCTTCTGCTCAGTATATAGCCGTGAGACCAAGTAGCCGTTGTCAGATGAGAAGACGGGGAAAATAACATCAGCACCCCACGTCTCCATCTCCTTCAACTCAGGTATGTCTGTAACCCCTAAGGGAACTATCCATGTCCTAACCTCGAAGCCTCTTGCCTGTAGCCTCTTCGTTTCAGCGGCTACTAACCCGCGGGCCCATAGTACATCCTCCTGCAGGAATCCTATTTTCTTCACACCGTATGTAGGGGCTAGATAATCCATTATGAAATCAGTTAGTACATTTCCTAAAGAAGTGGCATTTGTAGTTGCTCTGAACACGTACTTGTATTTATCGTAGTTATCTATAACTAGCTGGGTTAACTTAGGCGTTTGAGCTGTTCCCACAACTAGCGGTATCTTATGCTCTGCAACGACATCTGCAACTACCATAGAAACTTCGCTCCTGAATATACCTGCTAAAGCTACAACTCCATCCTGTAGAATAGCCCTTTCAGCAACTATCTTACCCGTCTCAGGCTTATCCTCAGTATCGTAAACAATTATATCCACTTTCCTTCCGAGAAGGCCGCCTGCGTTGTTAATATCCTCCTCAGCCATCTCAGCAGCGTTAGCCATAGCCTTACCTGCCCTAGCTCCTGGCCCTGTTAAAGCTGCTAAAACACCGATTTTGATGGGCTCCGTTTCTTGCCCAGCTATCGTTGTATAGTAGAAAGCTCCAGCCGCAACAGCTATAACTACCGCCGCTATTATTACCGCAACTACCTTTGACAAGGCTGAGTATTTTCCTTGCATTAAGCTTTAATGAGTTTTTTATTATTTTTAAATTTTTAGTAAATGGTAAAAAATTACATTACTACTGTGTTTATATATTATTATGGTTTTTGGTTTTAACGTATGGCCGAGAGAGAAGAGGCTCTAGACCTTCTCTGTGAAAGGGTTATCAGTATAAGGCGTGATGTTGGTAATGAATGGCCCTACTACGCAGATCCGGAGACGGGTAGGTGGGTTACTACTAAGGATGGCGATTGGTGCGCGGGGCAGTGGATTGAAATGCTTAGAATCGTAGGGGATAGGCTGGGGATGGAGGAGCTTATCAAGGAGGCCAGGGATAGGACTGAAAGGATAAGGTGGAAGATAGAGCGGGATGACATGTTCCGCTCTATGATGTTCTACTACTCAGCCGCTCGTCTATGGGAGTCTCTACGTGATGTAGAGATGCAAAGATTAGCCCTTGATGTTGCTTATAGGGAAAGAGCCATGGCTATACCTTGTAACGGCGCCATGCCCATAGGCAGGCAGGTTCAGGTTTTATCAGTCGAGCCTGAGTTCGCCAAGGAGAAAGGGTCTTGGATAGTAGCGGTAGATAACGTATTCCCTAACCTGCTCCTAGACTGGTGGGCCTACAAACAAACAGGAGACAAGAAATTCATAGACGGGGCGCGTAGACATCTAGATCTAACTGCCCGTGATTTCATAAGGCCTGATAACTCGACTGTAGAGTTTATAGAATACGACTCCAACACATGCTCCATCGTAAGGAGATTCACTTTACTCGGATATTCCGATGATTCGTGCTGGAGCAGAGGCCAGGCGTGGGCTATAGCAGGCTATCTAAGGGCCTATGAAGAGAGCCGGGACTTAAGATACCTAGACATCGCTAAAAAGCTTTTTGACTTCTTCTGGGATAACTCAGGCCCCGACCACATACCCCCATGGGATTTTCTGGCCCCGAACCGGGAGGAAGGACCTGTAGACACATCAGCAGCCGCTATAGTTGCCAGCGCCCTAGCTAGGATAGCTGTTCTGAAACCAGTACCTGAACAGGCAAAACCACTAGTTGAAAAACTCAATCCACTACTAGATGGTTTATGCAAGCACTTAACCCCTGTAACACGCGGTGACAAACGCCCACCAGGGATGCTGGTTGATGGTTGTTTCAACCATCCTAGAAGGTTTGCTGATCGACATGAGTTAATCTGGGGTGATTTTTACCTGCTGGAGGCGTTATATTGCCTTGAACGCGGCGGCCTTCCCTGCTAACTACTAAAACTTTATTTGCGGAGTATGTAAAGGCTAGTCTGGGGAGGGTTTATACTGTCAGAGGATAGTATGCCTTGGGTGCGTTACTGGCCTGCTGATGTCCCTATTCATGTTGATTATCCTGTTGTTACTTTATATGATAGGCTTAGGGAGTCGGCCCGTAAGTATCCTAATCAGGTTGCGTTGTGGTATGAGGGGAGAGAGTTAACATATGCTGATTTAGATTCTCTAACCGATAGGTTTGCAGCAGGTTTACAAGAGCTTGGTATTATAAAGGGGGATAGAGTTGCACTCTACCTACCCAACTCACCTCATTTCGTAGTAGCGTTATACGGTATCTTTAAGGCTGGGGCTGTAGCGATACCGTGTAATCCAGCTTATAAGGAAGAAGAACTCCACCACCTGTTAAAGGATTCAGGAGCTAAGATACTAGTTACTGTTGATAAACTAGTTGACACGGCCTTAAATGTTCTAAGTGATACAAGCGTTGGTAAGATAATCATATCTGATGGACTAGATTTTCTTGTTAAGTCTAATGACTTAGGGAGAAGACTCGGCGGATTGGGTGTTGAAATCATAAGTTTAGGAGATTTTCTAGAAAGCTCCCCGTCAAGACCTAAGGATGTTGAGATAGACGCTAGAGAGGATATAGCTCTTATATGCTACACAGGGGGAACCACAGGCACGCCTAAGGGGGTTATGCTCACCCACTACAACTGTGTAGTCAATAACATCCAGAAGATAACTACTTGGAAGTTAAGGGAAGCAGGTGAAGTACTTTTAATCTACCTACCCCTAACGCATATCTACGGCCTCAACTGGTGCCTCAACACGGGAATAGGAATCGCAGCCAAGATAATACTACAGCAACGCTTCAATATTGAGAAGACCCTAGAGGCTATCGAGAAGCATAGGGTTACGATATTCTACGGCGTTCCTCCAGTTTACGTAGCATTATCAAGACACCCCGAGATTAAAAAACGGGACTTATCTTCAGTTCGTATATGGATGTCGGCCGCAGCCCCTCTCCTCCCTGAAGTCAGGAAGCGGTTTGAGGAGATTACGGGTATTAAGATAATAGAGTGCTGGGGTTTAACGGAGGCAGCGCCTTGCCTAACTTTCACACCTCTAGATATACAGGAGGTGAAGCCCAACCTAATAGGAATACCAACAATAGATACGGAGGTTAAGGTAATTGATATTGAAACAGGGTTGGAGGCCGGCCCAAACGAAGTAGGGGAGCTGGTGGCTAAAGGCCCGCAGGTTATGAAGGGCTACTGGAATAACCCTGAGGAAACCAGCAGGGTTCTAAAGAATGGATGGCTTAGAACAGGAGACTTAGGATACATGACTGAAGATGGCCTCTTCTACTACGTTGATAGAATAAAGGATTTGATTAACGTTGGAGGGTTTAAGGTATGGCCGGCTGAGGTTGAGAATATACTCCTATCACACCCTGCTGTTCTTGATTGTACAGTAGTAGCTGAGGAGGATGAATACTACGGCGAGGTTCCTAAAGCTTTTGTGGTTCTCCGAGACGAGTATAAAAACAAGGTCAGCAGCGGTGATTTGATAGGTTATTGTAGGGAAAGATTAGCGTCGTTTAAGGCTCCTAGGTATGTTGTGTTTGTTGATGAGATTCCCAGAAGTCCTGCTGGTAAGGTTCTTAGAAGAACATTTAAGAAAAGAACTTAACGGCCTAATGGTTTAAAGGCCATAACTATGCCGCCGTCATGTAGCTTGCGGATAGTCAACTCCACCTTCATCCCTATAGAAAGCTCATCATACTTTGCCCCAACCACCCTAGCTAGAAGCTTCATCCCCTCCTCAAGCATTATTATAGCCAGTAAATACGGTTGTTCACTCTCCATACCAGCAGGGGCGCCGTCTATTATCTCCGTGAATGAAACTATCTCGCCAATTCCAGACAATCTAGTTACCTCAACTTCCCGGCTCATGCACTTAGGGCAGAAATCCCTAGGAGGCCATAGTAGAGAGCCGCATTTTTTGCACCGTGTTGTTGTAAGCTGGTTTTTGCTTAGGTTTTCGTAGAACCTTGCCATTAAAGGGCTTTTCCTGTTAGGGGTTATTAGCATTATGTGGGGTAGGTTCATTTATGTCATCCTCCCGTATATTCCTACTACGTGGTTTACTGCGAATCCGCCTAGGTTATGGGTTAGCCCTATATCGGCGCCGCTTACCTGCCGTTTCCCCGCCTCGCCGCGTAGCTGTAGGGTTATTTCAACAACTTGGGCTATTCCCGTAGCCCCTATTGGATGGCCCTTAGCTTTCAACCCCCCGCTGGTGTTAACCGCAACCTCACCACCTATTGCTGACTGCCCCTCCTCCACAAACCTACCTCCATAACCCTTACCGCAAAATCCCAAGTCCTCATACTCTATTATCTCAGCTATTGTAAAACAGTCGTGAACCTCCGCTACGTCAACCTGCTTAGGGCTAATACCCGCCAGCGAGTAAGCCCGCGAAGCAGCCTCTACTAAGGGCTTCCACGTAGTTAGGTCATCTACAGTGGTTGATGAGTTGCCTATCGTTGTTTGTGTAATACTCTTCACCACCACAGGTGTATCGTTATACTTCCTAGCATCCTCGGCATCAGTTAGTATGACGCAGGATGCCCCGTCGCATATTGGTGAGCAGTCAAGAAGCTTAAGCGGCTTAGCTATGGGAGGTGAATCCTTGTATTCGTTTAAGGTTATCCTCCTCCTGAACATAGCCTTTGGATTAAGCTCGGCGTTAGCATGGTTCTTCACCGCGACTAATCCCAAATGCTCCTCTTTGGTTCCGTACTCAAGCATATGCCTCTGCGCGGCTAAAGCAAAGCCCGCAGGGGCTGTTATCCCGTGTATGCTCTCCCAATCCTTATCTCCCACTATGGAGAGGGTTGTCATAACCTCACTTCTCGGAGCCTCGGTCATTTTTTCCACACCAACCACAAGAACCTTAGACGCCTCTCCACTTCTAATCATAATATCAGCCATCCTGAGGGCAACTCCCCCAGATGAGCATGCCGACTCCACCCTAAAGGCGCCCTTAGACGGCTTCACTCCTAGGTATTCACATATTAAAGGAGCTACGTGGCTCTGAACCACCAGCCTCTCAGGCTGTGAAGACGCTACTATAACCGCCTCGACATCACCGGGCTCTATATCACGGGCATCTTGGAAAGACTCATAAACAGCTTCTGCGGCAAGCTCCCTTAGAGAAGCATCTTCCCGTTTTCCAAACTTGCTGAGACCAACACCCACTACGGCGCTTTTACCCAACCAAATCCCCTTAAAGAGAGGAGGGCGTGAAGGGAATTAAAGATTAATACAGGCAAGAACTACTAACAAAACATGGCTATATTGAAAGAAAGGGACAAAAAGGCTGTAAAGGATAAATTTGAGAAGGAGCTAGAGAATGACGTTAAGCTTATAGTCTTTACTCAAGAGTTTGAGTGTGAATACTGCGCCGTAACTCGTGAGCTGATGGAGGAGCTGGCTTCGCTAACTAATAGAATAAAGCTGACGGTTTATGATTTTGAAAAGGACAAGGATAAAGCTGAAAAGTGGCGTGTTGATAAGATACCGGCCCTGTTAATCTTCGGGGAAAAGGAGTATGGTATTAGATACTTTGGAGTTCCCAGCGGTTATGAATTTGCAGCGCTCCTAGATGATATCGTGGATGTTTCACGTAGAAGGTCTAGGCTATCTAAGGCTACTGTAGATAGGCTCAAGGATGTTAACGAGCCTGTTCATATTCAAGTTTTCGTAACACCTACATGCCCCTACTGCCCCAAGGCTGTTAGAACAGCTCATCAGATGGCGTTGGAAAACACCAACATAACTGCTGACATGATAGAGTCACTGGAGTTCCCACACCTAGCCAACAAATACGAGGTTATGGCCGTCCCCAAGATAGTGATAAATGATAAAATATCCTTCGAAGGGGCATTACCGGAGCAGCATTTCCTAGAGCATGTTCTTCTCGCTTTGAAGGAGAATCTAGCAAGCGGATAGAAGAATTTAAATCCAAAGACGGTGAGGTGATTCTAGAATTGAGCGAGAAGCCCTCGGTAGTTTGGATGGATGGAGAACTGGTTCCCTGGGAGGAAGCTAAAGTACATATAATGACACATGCCCTCCACTACGGCTCAGCGGTATTCGAGGGGATAAGGGCATACCACCATAACGGCGAGCTTTACATATTCAGACTCAAGGAGCATATGAAACGGCTTATAGACTCAGCCAAGATACTTGATATATCCGCAAAATACTCAGTTGACCAGCTATGCGAAGCAACCGTGAGAGTTCTAAGAGAAAACAGGTTCCAGACATCAGTCTACATAAGGCCCATAATATTCGTGGGAGCGGGTGGTATAGGTCTTGACTTCTCCAACAACCCTGTACAGACAGCTATAATCGCCCTTCCGTTTTCTAAGTACTTCGCCAAGACGGGGCTTAGGGTGCATGTATCTTCGTGGAGGAGGATACCTGATTCTTCCCTCCCGCCTAAAGCAAAAGCAGCTGCGAATTACGTTAACTCCATACTCGCAACTAGAGAGGCTAAGAAGGCAGGGTACGACGAAGCCATACTGCTTGACCATCACGGATACGTAAGCGAAGGCGCTGGTGAGAACCTGTTTCTAGTCAAAGATGGCATAATATCAACACCTCCTATAACAGCGTCTATACTAGAAGGAATCACCAGAAACTCAATCATGACATTATGCAGAGACCTAGGATACCGGGTAGTAGAGAGGATGATAAGTAGAACAGAGCTCTACACGGCAGACGAGCTCTTCTTCACGGGAACAGCGGCGGAGGTACAGCCTATACTAGAAGTTGACGGCCGGAGGATAGCCGATGGAAACCCAGGGAGGATAACCAAGCAGCTGATGGAGCTTTACTCCCGCGTAGTAATAGGCGAGGAGGAGAAATACCGCAGCTGGCTTACTCCAGTTTACAGCCGTTAAAACAAGTTAAACCGAACAGCCTATGGGTGTTAAAATATCCATCGACGTAGGAGGTACCTTCACGGACTTCGTGGCATACGATAGCGAATCAGGTAGATTCTACCTGCTAAAACTAGACTCAACCCCTGAGGAGCCTGAAAAAGCCGTTTTAAGAACCTGCGAGTATTTCTTAAAGGATTCCGGAAAGAAAGGGGAAGACATAGAGGTTGTTCTTCATGTAGGTACTGTAGGTACCAACCTTTTCAGAGGACAGCTTAAGCTAAGACTTCCGAAGACAGCCCTAATCACCACTAAGGGGTTTAGAGATGTTCTGGTTATAGGCCGGCAGAATAGACCGGAGCTCTATAACGTGTTCTTTGAGAAGCCAAAACCCTTGGTAGAGCGTAGGTTTAGGGTGGAGGTTGACGAGAGAGTCGATGCGCAGGGTAGAGTGTTGAAGCATGTTAATGAAGAGGAGATTAACCTAGTCTTTACTAGACTCAAGAAGGAGGGTGTAGAGGCTATAGCTATATCATTCCTGAATTCCTACATAAACCCACGTAACGAACAGATAGTAGAGAAGAAGGCAAAGGAAGCTGGATTCCAACACGTCTCGGCCGCGTATAATGTTGATAGAGAAGCTAGGGAGTATGAAAGAACCAGCACAACCGTTGTTAACGCCATTCTCAAACCTGTAGTGGTTAGTTATCTAAATCGGTTAAGATTTGGGCTAAGCAGTTTAGGCATAAGGGCTTCTGTGTATATTCTTCTTTCTTCAGGTGGATTATCGGATATTGATGAAGTCTCCTCCAGGCCGGTAGCTGCTGTTGAATCAGGGCCAGCAGCTGGTGTGGTTGCTGCGGCAGCGTTGGCTGATACCATGCAGCTGGGTAACGTCATTAGTTTCGATATGGGTGGAACTACGGCTAAAGCATGCGCCGTTGTCGAGGGAAAACCTGGTATGGTTACGGAGTTCGAGCTGGGAGGTAAGGTTCACGCAGGTAGAATGGTTAAAGGAAGCGGATACCCTATAAGAGTACCCTGCATAGACTTGGCGGAAGTAAGCGCAGGAGGAGGAAGCATAATCTGGGTAACAGAAGGAGGGGCTGTGGAAGTAGGTCCAATAAGCGCAGGAGCATCCCCAGGGCCTGCATGCTATGGAAAGGGAGGGAAAGACCCGACAGTAACCGACGCTAATCTAACGCTCAACAGACTGCCGCAAAACCTACTAGACGGAAAGTTTCAAATAAACCGCACACTAGCCCGACGTGCTTTACGTAGGGTGGCCGATGAAGCAGGTGTCGATGTTACTGAGCTCGCAATACTAGCTATACGGCTGATAAACCTCCATATGGCTAGGGCGTTAAGACTAGTAACTGTAGAACGTGGCCACGATCCTAGGGAATTTACACTAATCGCCTTTGGGGGTGCAGGCCCTCTACACGCTGCAGAACTAGCCAACGAGATGGATATAAGCAAAGTCATAATACCCAGATACCCGGGTTTGTTCTCGTCATACGGCCTCATGTTCACAGACCTAAGATACGATAGAGTAACTGCATACATGCAGGTCTTCGAAGGAGAGGAATATGACTACGTTGAAGATAAGTATATTGAATTGGAGCAGGAGATAATTAACTATCTAACTTCAAAAGGTTTTGAGATAAGTAGGATAACTCTAGGTAGGTTAGCTGACGTAAGATACCTAGGCCAAGCCCATGAACTTCTGATAGATGCTCCAGCAAGGTTTAACGACAAAACGGCAAGGGCGTTTATAGAACACTTCCATGCAAAACATGAAGCGACATATGGATACTCTAGGCGTGGTGAGAAGCTGGAGATAGTGGCTTTACGTGTATATGCGGTAGTAAAAACCAGCAAGCCGAAACTAGAAACTTACAGACAGGAGAGGGAAAAACCTGAAAAAGATGCGTTGAAAGAAAAGCGGGAAATTTACCTGAATGATACTTGGGTTAAAGCATCTGTTTACAACAGAGATAAACTACGGTGTGGAAATAGGATACAGGGCCCTGCGGTAGTTGAGCAATACGACTCAACAACCCTAATACCTGAAGGATGGATAGCCTCAGTTGACCAGTATCTCAACATAATCCTAACAAGCAGAGGCTAGTAACCTTTTTATCTAATGCATGAGAATTATACGAAGCTGAGTAGATTATGGAGAGGGTAGTAACTGGTATACCGGGTTTTGATAAGATAGTTGGAGGAGGAATACCTAGGAGGAATGTCGTACTGCTGGCCGGAGGACCCGGGACTGGGAAGTCAATCTTCGGTCAGCAATATATTTACAACGGCTTAATGCGGGGAGAAAATGCTGTACTTGTAGTGCTTGAGGAGCATCCTGTTCAGGTTAGAATATCCATGTCCCAGTTCGGCTGGGATATAACCAAGTTTGAGGAAGAAGGAAAGCTAGCTGTGGTTGATGCTTTTACAGCGGGTATTGGGGAGGCTGCTAAACGTGAGAGGTATGTTGTTAGAGCTCCTGACGATTTTATGACCCTCGTAGATGTTTTGCGAGAAGCTATAAGGGATATCCACGCTGTAAGAGCTGTCGTCGACTCAGTTACAACCCTCTACATAACCAAACCCGCTCTGGCACGGGGTATAGTTCTGCAACTAAAGAAAATACTCTCAGGGATGGGGTGTACGTCTCTTCTAATATCGCAGGTTAGCGTAACAGAGAGGGGTTTTGGAGGACCCGGAGTAGAGCATGCTGCAGATGGTATAATTAGACTAGACCTAGATGAGATGAATGGAGAACTGAAGAGAAGCATAATAGTATGGAAGATGCGGGGAACAGCCCACTCGATGAGGAGACATCCATTCCAAATAACTAACATGGGAATAGAAATAATGGCCGAACAGACTATAACCGTGTAAAGTAAAACGTACTACATCAACACTAAATAAACTTATAACAATCTAAGTTACAGTAATATACGGTGGCTGTTATGGCTGAAATTCCATTATCTCCAGTAGGTAGAGAGCAGGTTCACAAGCTTGAGACAGCTCTACTAATAGGCAGCATACTTAGGCCTGATGTAATAGATATGCTTCGAAACCCTGAGGAGAGACTTACTTGGGTAGATAGTCTTGCCGTAGCGGCTTCCGCGTTGGCGCGTGAAAAAGCTAAGATGACAATCTCGCAGATAGCAGATGACTTGGGTAGAACCGAAGCTACTGTAAGGCATCATCTTCAAGGAAAAACAAAAGCTGGGCAGGTCGTGAGGGAAACATACGAGAAGTTTCTCAAGGAGGGAGTTAACATAATCCTACCCAGCGAGATATTCTCAGAGAGAATAACAACGTTAGAAGAAGCCGTTAAACATAGCGAGGAAATAAACAAGCTCAGAGACGAGCTAAAGGAAACTAAGAAGAAGCTCGAAGAAACAAACACGAGAATTAGCCAAATAACTGATGCTGTAGCTAAGTCTGTTGAGAAATTATCTGAGGTGGTGGAGGCTCTTAAGAAGACTCTTTCCTAAATTAATCCTTGATTCATTTTTAATCTTATCGTTACTGGGGTTTGTTTATGGGAAGGCTTGATGATGCTAAACTACTAGGTGGAATAGGCTCTATACTTATTATCCTATCACTCATACCTTATGCTGGCGTTGTAATAGGTATAGTTGGGTTAGTCTTAGTTTTGATAGCCGTGAAATACATATCAGATTATCTGAAAGATCGCAGCATCTTCAACAACATGTTAATTTCTGTTATCTTATCTATTGTTGGTACGGCTGTTATTTCTTATCTCTTGTTGCTATGGTTTATCATGGGTAGCCTTCTAGGTTTTGGTAGTGTTATCCAAGGAGCTGCTGCATCTGATTTCTTTACCTCTACCTTGATTGCTATACTGCTGGGTATAGTGGTTATTTGGATTTTCCTGCTGGTATCAGCATTATTCATACGACGTAGCTACGGTGCTATAGCTAATAAGCTGGGTATAAGCCTCTTCAACACGGTCTCCCTCCTCTACATCATAGGCGCAGCCCTCACCATAGTGTTAATCGGGTTTATAATCGTCTTCGTAGCCGTGATACTGCAAGCTGTCGCCTTCTTCTCGATAGAGGAGCCCCGGCTTGATGAAGCCCCTAAAGTCCCCGAGTAGCTTAAATTCCAGTTTTCAGAGATAAAAACCAACATGCCTGAGCAGATTAAGGTTATAGAGGGGAAGGCAGCTCCGCTGGAGGCTGACGACGTAGATACAGACCAGATAATACCTGCGCAGTTTCTGAAGCTGTTGGAGAAGAAGGGTCTTGGGAAATATCTCTTCTACCGGTGGAGATACGATGAGCAAGGCAGCCTAAAGGGAGATTTTATACTAGACAGGCCGGAATACAGAGATGCTAAGATACTTATCGCGGGTAGGAACTTCGGCATAGGCTCGTCTAGGGAGAATGCCGTTTGGGCCCTTACAGATTTCGGTATAAAATGTGTAATTGCATCCTCATTTGGGGACATCTTCTACACCAACGCATCTAAGAACGGGTTGGTATGTATAAAACTCCCAGACGAACAGGTTAACCAACTGAGGAAGAAGGCAAGGGAAGACCTTACATTAACCATCGATTTGGAGAATCAGGTGATAAAACATCCGGGAGGCGAAATAAAGTTTGAGATGGAGCCTCATATTAAGGAGAGACTAACCAAGGGGCTGGATGACATAGCAATAACCCTCTCGCAGTATGAGGAAAAGATAAGGGAATACGAGGGTAGAATGCCCAGCTACCTGATTCCAAAAGCCCGCAGATTCTTGAACGAGTAGCTATATGTTAGCCATTTTTCTAATCTTTTCACCTATCTTCTCTATTTCATGATTGGTTATCTCCTCCATCTTCCTCCTCAGTATGTTATATGCCTCCGGGTTTCCTGTCCAGCTCTCGGTGAACGAGCCATCGCGTATCTTCTGTAAGGCGACCTGCATATTCCTCTTCACGTTATCGTCTATTATCGCAGGCCCCACCGTTAAGCCTCCGTACTTAGCTGTATCAGATACTGTTTTAAGCATGTTAGTCAGGCCGCCGGTGTATATTAAGTCGACTATAAGCTTAAGCTCGTTGCAGACCTCGAAATACGCCAGCTCAGGGGGATAGCCATTCTCCACCAGGACTTCATAACCTTTCTTTATCAACTCCATTACGCCGCCCACCAAAACAGCCTGCTCCCCAAAGAGATCTGTTTCGGTTTCGTCTTTGAAGGTCGTTTCTATAACTCCCGCTCTAGCGCATCCTAGTGCCTTAGCCATAGCTAGGGCAGTCTGCATAGCTTTACCCGAGGGATTCTGCTGTACAGCCACTAACGCAGGGGTTCCTCTTCCCTCCATATACAGCTCCCGCATCCTAGAGCCGGGTGCTTTAGGAGCAACCAAAACCACGTCAACATAATCGGGGGGAACTATATGTTTGAAGTGTATATTATATCCATGCGAGAATCCCAGGGTTTTTCCCTCCTTTAGGTGTTGTTTTATCTGTTTCTGATAGACCTCAGGCTGTATCGTGTCTGGAATGAGCATATGTATTATATCAGCCTCGGCAGCAGCCTCCTCTATGCCCATAGGCTTAAACCCATCCTGCTCGGCTTTACTCCAAGAACTCCCTCCCCTACGGAGCCCAACAACCACGTTAATCCCTGAGTCGCGCATGTTAAGGGCCTGAGCACGGCCTTGGCTACCGTAACCTATCACAGCCACGGTTTTACCCAGCAGAGGATCCAGCGAAATATCGTTATCATAGTACACCTTCATGGCTGTTAATACGCATCATCTCTTTAATAAAAAATTCACCCTCTATGAGCTATCGCCACCACTTCCTCCCTAGGTAACCTTGTTACGGAGCATATATAATCTATTGAAACCCCAGGAGTCTCTCTTGTTATGTCATCTATAACCTCTTGGACATAGTCTTTATAAGAGATTGACGTGCTGGAATTCCAGATGTTTTCAAAACGTTCTTTTAAGATTAATGCGAATCCTTCAGAGTATATTCTATGTCCCTTCCTGGTGGGTTCTTCTACTCCTCGTTTTTCAGGCACTCCGAGTATCACCGTATTTCCGTCCACTATCATATACCTAAGCTCGTTTACTAGTAATGATTTGTTGAACTTCACCTTAGCGCCTGCGTTGGTATACATGTATCCCATATAGAGTCTGCTGGGGTCTCTGGGTAGGAGTATGCGTATATCAACACCTATTTTAGAGGCTCTACTTATGTTGGTTAAAATACGCCCTACGTTGTTTTTCTCTTCTTCGTCTTCTGGTTTTGTTCCAGTTACACTAGCGTAGACGTATTGAGTTGCTTCGCCTATGGCTTCTTGAACAATCGTAAAATATTCTGCTCTTGTGAAGGTTCTTGTTGCTGTGATAAGTCTATCTATCAGGGCTTCGCGGTGTTTGGTCTCGCGGAATGTTAATACAAGTAGATAGACGGTAAGTATCAATAGGGCTAGCTCAACTATAAGAAGGGTACTTACTAATAGAGTCTCTTCAAGAACCGCCATAGTCTCTCTTCATTCCTTCTGTTTATAATTAGCCTGTTAGGGGCAGCATATAAGCTTGATAGAAGTATGGGAAGTTTTTCAGCTTTTTGGTGAACCACTCTGCCTTGTTTGACGGCCCGTTTATCGTAAGTATGGCGGAGAGTCTAGATCCGTCTCCTGTTGTGGTGAATGTGGCTCCGTCCAGAGTAAGTCTCCCCTGCTTCACCAGTAGCATGACTTTGGCTATTGCGTCTGGGTTGTTGCTAAGCAGGATGTACACTAGAAACCTTACCATAAAGCTCCAACCCCGGCGGAAGCTTAACCTCAGACAGCCATTTTCCAGGCGGCACCATAGGAAAGACCATCTCCTCCTTACCCACAGGTAGGTCTATAGTTACCGCTGTATTTTCCCTAACAGCTTGTTTGACTACTTTCTCCAGCTCCTCGTAGCTCTCCACCCTAACACCCTCTACTCCGAAGGCTTCGCTCAGCTTAACTAAGTCTGTTCTATCCGTATACTCGACATCCTTATACCTCTGCTTATAGAACATATTCTGCCACTGCCTCACCATACCTAATGACCTGTTATCGAAGATCACGGTTATTACAGGTAGGTTGTAGTCTGATATGCATGCTAGGGTTTGGCATGTCATTAGGAAGCTGCCGTCTCCATCTAGATTCACAACGGGCCTATCAGGTGCTGCTGCTTTAGCTCCGAAGGCTGCTGGAAGGCCGAAGCCCATAGTTCCTAAACCTGAGCTGGATATGAATGAACCGGGGGTTTTGCATTTCCAGAAGAGCTGCGCCCACATCTGGTGCTGTCCTACCCCTGTTGTTATTACTGTGTCGGGTGGTAGTATTTTATTCAAAAGCCATATGGCACGCCATGAGGTTATTTTACTAGTCGCCTGCTCCAGCATGAACTCATCATATGCCTCGCCTATCTCCCTGAGTCTGTTTATAAGCGGTGACTTGGGTTTCTTCGCGGCTATGTGCTTAATATAGTCTATTAAGTCACGTAGAATCTGTTTAGCGTCACCGGAGAGGGATACAGTAGGCTTTACGTTCTTCCCGAACTCGCTGGCGTCTATATCTATGTGGATTACCTTCCTGTTTTTCTCAAACTCGGTAGGCGGGCCTATTGCCCTGTCTGATAACCGTGTTCCAACGCATATAACCAGGTCTGAATCAACTATTGCCATGTCAGATTCTACTCTCCCATGCATACCCACAACACCTAGTACTAGGGGATGATCTTCTGGAACACTTGACTTGCCTGGGGTTGTAGTAACTATTGGCGCGTTTATGAACTCAGCAAGCTCTAGAACCTCGTTTGTTGCGCCACTAAATATAACTCCTCCACCTGATAATATGACTGGTTTCTCAGCGTCAATTATCAGTTTAGCGGCCTCCATCACGCTATGGACATCGGGTTCGGGGGGTGTTTGGACGAAGATGGGCTCTGGTTTTATATCTTCTACACCGTCTATCTCCTCCTGCATGACATCTCTAGGTATATCTAGGAGAGTAGGGCCGGGTCTGCCCATCATAGCTACCGTGTAGGCGTTGACAAACTCCTGAACAAGCCTACGTGAATCCATAACAGTTACCGCATATTTAGTGTGTGGGAGAACCATGCCAACTATATCCGCCTCCTGAAAAGCGTCAGTTCCCATGAAAGCCCTAACAACCTGCCCTGTTATAGCTAGAACGGGAACGCTGTCCATCCACGCGTCAACCAAACCCGTTATAAGGTTAGTCGCGCCGGGGCCTGAGGTTCCGCTGCATACAGCTGTTTTCCTAGCTACGTGGGCGTACCCCTCAGCTGCGTGAGCCGCCTGCTGCTCATGCCGCATCAAGTAGCTCCTGATATCTGAATCGTATAACGCATCGTAGAAAGGCATATTAGCACCGCCGGGAATTCCGAAGATACACTCAACACCCATTTTCGTCATCTGCTTTATTAACGCATCTACAGCCCTTACCACTTCCTCTCACCACTAACCTTTACGAACTTCTCTGAAGTGAGTATCTGGTGAACTGCGCTGGCTACTGCAGCTGCTACCGCTGTTGCTGGGTCTTTGTTAAGGCCCCTACCTGTGGATTCTTCCCCTTTTATCTCTATCACAACCTCCGCTTCCGAGGGGTGTATACCGTCGAAGCTGGAGTGTATCTTGTAATCCACAAGTCTAACGTCAGATATTGAGCGTACTGCGTTGATGGCCGAGTTGAGGGAAGCTAAGATGGCGTTGTCTCCTACTCCTCTCCCGTTAACCAGCTCCTGCGCTACCACAAGCTCGCATAAAGCCTCATACTCTCTGTTAATCTTGCTTACGTGTAGTTTACGTACAGTAGAACGGTTTAGGGATTGTCTACCATATATTTGGTTAGCTATCTCCAGTACATCCTCCTCAGAGACCTTGCCTCCGCTGTCTCCTATCTCCTTTATCCTATCCAAAACCTTACGAAGCTTCTCCCTATCATGAGAGAATCCATACTCCTTCAACAGCGACTCCACGCCATGCACCCCTGAGTGTTTCCCGAAAATTATCCTCCTACGTCTTCCGAAGGATTCTGGCATAACAGGCTCATACGTCTCTGGGCTTCCTAGAATCCCGTGTACGTGTATTCCGCTTTCGTGGGAGAATGCATTATCACCTACTATGGCCTTGTTCTTAGGTATTGTTATTCCTGTTAGTTTTTCAACCAGTCTGGAGGTTGAGTAGAGTTTTTCCAGCTTGATGTTAGTCTTGATTCCGTATAGGAAGTGTAAAGCAGCCACCGTCTCCTCCAAGCTGGCGTTACCGGCTCGTTCACCTATTCCGTTTATAGTGCAGTGGATTATCTCCGCACCTGCTTCGACTCCTGCTAGGGAGTTGGATACCGCTAGTCCGAAGTCGTCGTGGCAGTGAACCGAGACTGGTATATGCACGTTCTCCTTAGTTAGTTTAACTAGGTAACGCATAGCCGTAGGAAGGGCTGTGCCAACAGTATCGGGTATGTCTATGCTATCAGCTCCCGCTTTCTCTACCTCTCTGAAAACCTGCATCAAGTAGCTTGGTTCTGTTCTCGTGGCATCTTCAGCCGAGAAGTGTACCGTAACCCCATGTTGCTTAGCGTAGTCAACCATGTTATACGCTCTCTCAAGAACCTGCTCCCGCGTCATCTTAAGCTTATACCTCAGATGTATGTCGCTTGTTGCTATGAATACGTGAATCCAGTCTACATTAGCCTGAAGCGCCGCGTCTATGTCCATCTTCTCAGCTCGGGCCAAAGCACACACCTTAGACCCTATACCTAGGTTGGCTATCGTCTTAACTGCGTTGAACTCTCCTTTTGATACTAGTGGAAAACCAGCTTCTATAATGTCTACTCCCAGCTCGCTGAGGGCTTCGGCTACCTTAATCTTATCCTCGGGCCTAAGAGCAGCTCCGGGGGTTTGTTCCCCATCCCGCAGTGTTGTGTCAAAGATATACACCCTCTCAGGCAGAGTATACTCCTTTTCTAGAAAACTTTTCCATGCCATATTCTACCACCTTAGGGGAGGTTAAAAAGCATGGGCACGAGGGCAGTAGAGGTTGTATTATAAACGATATCCTGTTGTTTTCCCAGGCACTTTCCTACCGTTCCTTGAGCAATAATCTCACCCTCGTGTCGGTTGGGGAAATTTAATTTCTATTGTTATTTAAATATTTTTCGGGTTAAACGGAGCTGACTACAACGCCGATAACCCGTCTATAAACTACATACGCAGTCCCAATAAGATAGGCCATCAAAAGAATAACCAAAGGTATAGGAGGCTCAGACGCTAAAGTTGCTGAAGTCCTAACAACAAGAACAGGGAAAGCAAAAATCACAGAGACAATCATAGGCATGAGAATATGCAAAAGTGTTGAAACGGAGAAGACGTTACCAGGCCTAGGAAGTTTAAACGAAAAGAAAACCGATGATAAAGATGAAAAAACTGGAATAGCAGCAGCTAGAAGAGAATCAAGAACCAAGAATGGAGTTCCTCCACTTATAATATAGGCTATAACGTATAAGATAAAAGAGAATAGCAACGCAACTATAAAATAAGAACCCATCAGCGACACAGCATACCTCCTAATCCCATCCCTAACAACCTGAAAAACCCACAGATTATCCCTCTCAAATAAACCCCAGTTAATAGACAAAACAGCAGGTATAAACGCTGTATAAAGGATAGTTGAAGTCACTACAGCAAGGTCAGAAAAACCTGAATCACCCATCAAGTTAGAAAACGCCATGTTAGCCATTAGAAAAATTAAAGCTACGAGAGAAACCATCAATATACTCCTATCCCGAATTATCCTTATAACATGAAGCTTAATTCCAGAAATTAAAACACTCTCGTCAACCCTTATACTAAGAAGGCTAGGAATCTTAACAATCTTCACACCGCCCACCTCTACTAATGCAGTCTTGAGAAGCGGAGTTACAACAACCAAAGAAGAAAGATGATTAACAGTCTTATAATAAATAACTAACAAACACAGAAAGAATACAACAACAGCCAAATTGTCAAAAACAACACCCCGCCCCATCATATTTTTGGCAAGGATAACCTGAGGCAAAGGAGTGTAATCAACAAACTCCACAGCATCTACCGCCATTAAAAATACTGGAAAGAGAAAAACAATAGCTAAGGCTGCTGCAACATAGTTTACTTTTCTATCATTTTCTAACGATTTACGTAACCCTATTACATGAGACAGCATTACGGCAGCTAGAATTGTCAGTTCAAACATAGCAATAGTATTGATGAGATTGGTTATTGTAGTTCGGGATATTATTAATATAAACACAAGCAGAGATGGTGTTAGTATAGAGTTTAGTAAAATAAGTTGGAATATTAAGTCAGCTAGTAGATAGTTACGTGGTTTCACGTTTGATACTAGTATGAAATCTATTTCCGATTGTAGAGACATTACTCCACCTTTAACTCCCAGGTATATGCCGAGAAGTAGAATTATGGATATACTTAATACAACTACCGCGAGTATGTAATTCTCATTTTGTACCAGAAGTAGTCTAGTCAGCGCGGCTGTAAACAGAGATGTTGTAACCATAAGAAAATAAAGCAATACTTGCAAGAGTTTGGAGTAGTTGGAATATCTGAGAGGGCCATAGTATTGGGCCAGCTTAAATGCCAGTATTGTAATTATCTTACGCATGGCCTATGATGCTGAAGAACGCCTCTTCCAAAGTTTTTCCATTCTTCAACTCTTTTACGGAGCCGGAGGTTATTGTTCTTCCTTTATGGATTATCGTTATTTTTCCGCAGAGCCGTTCTACGGTATCAAGCATGTGGCTGCTTATTAGAGCAGCACCGCCGGAATTAATTATCTCGCTCAGCAGTCTTTTAACAAGCATCTGCCCTTCAGGGTCTAGGCCTATGAAGGGCTCGTCAAGTATTACTATGCGCGGCTCATGGAGAAATACAGTAGCCAACGCTATGCGTTGCTTCAGACCCTTAGAAAGCTCAACAATTATCTTATCACCAACCTCATCTAACCCGAATAAACTGAGCATATAGTCTATTCTTTCCTTTAATTTAGTTTTGACGTGTCTTATTTTAGCTAAGTAGGTGAGAAATTCTCTTGGTGTTAGGTAGTCTGGTAGAGAAGGGTATTCCGGTAGGTATCCTATGAAATCCCTATACTCAATGCTGGATAGCACATTAATCCCAAAGACCTTCAGCTCTTCTACGTAATCTGGTTTAAGCAGGCCTACTAGACATTTTATTGTTGTAGTTTTTCCAGCACCGTTAAGGCCAAGCAATCCATGTATCTCACCCCTCCCTACCATTATGTCAACCCTCTTAACAGCTTTAACACCATTATAGCTTACACTCATATTCTTAACAACTATCATGTTATCAAACTCCCCACCCATGCCTCTATGCTGTATAAAGATACAGTAGTGGAAAAGAATAAACCTTAACACCTCCCCTATCAAAATCTCAGGGAATATTGTTAGAAAAGTTAAAATGAATATATTTAGACATCAAAAGTGATGGAGATTAACGTAGTAGTACTAAATAGCGTGGTATCAACGCTTAATGAAGCCAAGTTTATGCAAGACGCGGGTGAGGGTACTGTAATACTTGCGCGGGAGCAGACTAACTTTCGTGGAAGAGCAGGTAAAAGATGGTACTCTCCAGCTGGAGGTCTTTGGTTTACTATAATCACCCATCCTAATGTGAGTTCAGTAACTTCAGCTATGTTAACGTTGTTATCAGCGTTATCCGTAGCTAGGGGGATTTCCAGAACAACAGGGTTGCATGCTGTTGTAAGATGGCCTAACGACGTTTACGTGCATGGCGGAAAGGTGGCGGGTGTTCTCACGGAGATGTATGTTGAGAATGATACAATAACAAAGGCTTTAGTAAGTGTATGTATAAACGCCAACTTTGACATAGACTCATTACCGGAGGAGGTGAGGGGAATAGCTACAACGCTGAAAAGAGAGGCTCAGGCTGAGGTAGATCTAGAGAGACTATTCAGCAACATCCTAGACGAGTTCTCTAGGCTCTATGAATATTATAAAACAGGATGGCTGGATTACTTAGCTGATGAAGTTAAAGGCTCGCTGGAGTTGATAGGAGCACCAGTAAGCATTACAATACACGACGAAACCTTAATAGGGATTTTATCGGACATCGATAACCTAGGCCGTATAGTGTTTAAACTGGATACGGACATAATATACATAGCCCCCGGGGATGCACAGAGTTTAACACCCTTATAACTAAGAGAACCTCCATCTAGTTCCTTTACCAGTATCCTCTAGAACTATACCCACCTCTCTAAGCCTATTCCTTATCCTATCTGCTATTTCATACTCTTTCCGATTTCTTAATTCATTTCTAACCTCTATAATTACCTCGAGAAGCTTATCTACAATCTCTGTTTCGGCCTCCTTCCTTATAGGCTTCTGCAAAATCCCCAATATACCTCCCAGCTCCTTGAAAAGATTAGAAACATCTTCTTTCAACTTGCTGCTTATCCGCTTATTCTTCTGGATTACCCTATTTACCTCATGGGCTAATTCAAAGAGTACCGATACTGCTACTGGTGTGTTAAAATCATCATCCATAGCATCTATGAATTTCTGTTTAAATTGCTGTAGTTTAGTCTGGAGGTTTTTATCTTCTTCAGTAAGTTCGTCGGCCTGTTCTGTTTCCTGTAGGTTTTGAAGGGTGTTGTATAATGTTCTTAGACTTTCCCTAGCCTGCTCTAGTTTCTGCTCATCAAAGTCTATTGGACTCCGGTAGTGGGTTAGGATAAAGAAGAACCTCAGGGTTTCCGCGTCGTATTTCTTTAGGGCATCCCTAACTGTTATGAAGTTTCCTAGTGATTTTGACATTTTCTCGCCACGTACCGTTAGCAAGCCTGTATGCACCCAGTACCTGACTAGGGGTTTTACACCTGTAGCTGCTTCAGCTTGGGCTATCTCAGCTTCATGATGTGGGAAGATAAGCTCTATGGCCCCGCCGTGTATGTCATATGTTGGACCGAAATAGGTTACTGTTATGGCTGTATCCTCTATATGCCACCCTGGCCGTCCATAGCCCCACGGCGAATCCCATCCAAACTCCTCCCGGCTTCTTTTCTTCCACAACGCGAAGTCTTGAGGATGCCGTTTTGTAGGATCTGGATCTACCCTATGTTGGCTGAGTTCCTCCGGTTTCTGCCTGGAGAGCTTTCCGTAGTCAAGGAATTTGGTAACATCATAGTAAACTCCGGTTTCAGTCTCGTAGGCGTATCCTTTTTCAATCAACGTTTTAACTTGGTTGATTATCTCCTCCAGATGCTCCGAAGCTCTGACAAAAAGGTTTACCGTGTTTATCCCCAGCCTCTCCATATCTTCCATAAAGTAATTCTCATACTCAACAGCTAGTTTTATAGGGTGGACATTTTTTTCTTTTGCCCTCTCTATTATCTTATCATCCACATCGGTTATGTTCATTATGTAAAAGAGGGAGTATTTCTTATAGCGTAGATACCGGGCTATAACATCATAGGCTATATATGTTCTAGCATGTCCTAGGTGCATGTAGTCGTAGACTGTGGGTCCGCACACGAACATGTTAACCCTATTACCATGTAAGGGCGTAAATTCCTCCTTAGACCTAGTTAACGTGTTATAAACCTTAAGAACCATACCTTAACCTAAAAATGTTGAAAACAGCTAGTAATAAACTGCTAATGTATTTATTCCACGCTGAAATAAGCTCCACACGATTTAAAAAATTTAGAATTATAGGTTAGAAACTTTGTAAATTGTAACAGAAATCAGCGAATATGTTATAGTTGTTATAAAATCTTCCCTATTATTCGGATTATTTATTAGGTTGTGGGTTTTGTATTTATCCTTTTTTCCTTTTCCATAATATTTATAAACTAGAAGTTAGTAAAATAATATGACTACGATATATGGTTTTGTCTGGTTTAGGATGGTGGTTGTGGTATGGTTAAGAAAAGCTGGAGGGATGACATTTTCTGCCCTGAATGCGGTAATGAGATGCTGGTAACAGACCCGAAGATAGGAGAGGTTTCATGTCCTGTTTGTGGTTACGTAGTTCAGGATAGAGATGTTGACATGGGCCCTGAGTGGCGTAGCATAGACGAGGAGGAAGAGAGCAGAAGCAGAGTAGGTGCTCCGCTGTCAATAATGTACAGCGACCATGGATTATCTACGGTTATAGAGAAGGTAGACGAGGATGCGGCTGGAAGGAAACTCTCTAAAGAAAAACGTGAGCATATGCTCCGACTTAAGAAGCTTGACACTACATCACAGGTGAATTCATCCGAAGCTAGAAACCTTCAACAAGCCGTTAACATACTCCAGATATACGTAGATAAGCTGCATCTCTCCCAACCAGTAGCTGAGAGAGCTATGCTAATCTACAGGAAGGCCCTGAAGGCAGGTCTTGTAAGGGGTAGGTCTATAAGGTCTATAATGGCAGCCGCCACATATGCTGCTTGCAGAATAATGGGAACCCCCAGAGACCTGAGGGAGTTTGAAAGAGCCTTCCCAATAGTGAAGAGGAAGACAATCGCACAAGGGTATAGGCTGCTGCTGAAACACCTAGGACTTAAAGTTCCAGTAGCCGATCCGAAGATATACGTGCATAAGATAGCATCTAAAGTAGGGTTAGACGAGAGAACGGTTCAGGAAGCTCTCAGGATACTGGAGGAGGCTGAGAAACGAGGAGCAACCGTGGGTAAAGACCCTGTGGGAATAGCTGCAGCGGCTCTTTACATGGCTTGTCAAGAGACAACCCAGAACTTAACGCAGAAGGACATAGCACGTGCGGCTGGTGTTACTGAAGTTACGGTAAGGAATAGATTCAAAGGTTTAAAAGATATACTGGAAGGAACAGCACAGGAGGTAAAGCAGGCGTAAAAAATAACCCTTTTCCTTTTTTATTATCTTAAGGTTTTAGAGTATTTCGATGTTTTCCTCCGATAAGCCGAGTTCTACCAGCATTTTTTTAATCCTGTCTCTATGGTCTCCTTGAAGTAGTATCTGGTTGTCTTTTACACCGCCGCCGCATGCTAATGCGCTCTTTAGCTTTGATGCTATTTCCTGTAGGTCTTTCTTTGTGCCGTTTAAACCTTCGATTATTGTGAGTGGCCTGTTCCATTTTCTCGTCTCTAGACGTACTTTTACCCGTTGTTGTTCACGGTTTATTGTTCCACATACACATATCGAAACAGGTAACCCGCAAGTGGAGCATATCTCACCCATTACTTACACTCCACACCTATGTAGGCATAGTGTATTGTCTGGATTTAAATTTTATCCTGCCGATTCTCGTATATTCTTCTCTTTTCCTCATATTCCCTTCTTGTGTAGATTTCTCTAGCCGGAGCCCCTGCAACAACCGTCGAGGGGTTCACGTCTCTCGTAACCAAGGCCCCAGCGGCTATGACCGCTTCCGCTCCAATCCTTATTCCCGGCAGCAGTATAGCAGCAGCCCCTACGATGACTTTATCCTCTATTATGGTAGGTACAAGCCTTTTAGAAACAGGGTATTTATCATTCGTAACCCTGGCCGCAGGGCCTATGAACACGTTACTACCGACCCTTGTTAAGTGAGGAAGATAAACTTGAGACTGTATGTTGGTGTTATCCCCTATCTCAACGGAGCCATCCAGCTGTGAATAGCTCCCTACCCTAGTGTTGTAGCCTACTGTACTTCCTGACCTGATTAAAACATAGTGCCCCAGTTCCACGTTATCCCTTAAAGTAACCTCCTCGTAGATGATACAGTTGCTCCTGATTATACAACGCCTACCAAGTTTGCTTCCAGAGCTTAAAGTATCCAGCATCTCAAAACCAGCTATAATGTTCTTTGGATTACTTTTGAGAAAATCAAGAAGCTTAGCTCTACTTGGATAGCCTATGATAGTAAAGCCGTCTACAAAACTTTCGGGGCCTATAGTAGAGGGGCCTAAGACTATTGCCTCATCCACGACTACGCCTTCGGATAATGCCTTTTTAGAAAAGAACCCCATGTTACGTCAGGTTTTTCTTATTATAGTTGTTAATTAAAGGTTCAGGTATGAGAAGGCAGAGGGTTAAAGAATACACTGAGGCTCTCTTGGATATTTTACTTTCTTCAGTAAATCCTGAGAGGGTCGATGACGATTTGGGTTGGAAGATAGCGGAGAATATTAAGGATGGAAGACTATTCACTCATCATGTTAGGAGTCTTCTCCATAAAGCGGTTATCCTCTGTGAACCTGATAAGCTGAGGCGAATAAACCGTGAGAGTTAATAAAGTAAGCTTTGGTGTCGAGCTGGTTCCAAGAGAGCCTTTATGGAGAACCTGCATAATGGCCAATTTATGCGATAAACTAGGCTTTGATAATATATGGGTCAGCGATCATTTCTTTAACAGAAACGTCTTCATAACTTTATCAACCCTAACGTCATATACGAAAAGAATAAAACTGGGGCCGGCGATAGTTAACCCCTACCTATATCACCCCGTAACGATAGCCCAGAGCATAGCAACTTTACACGAAGCATCTAAGGGAAGAAGCACACTTGGGATAGGGGCAGGAGATAAAACCTCTCTCAATAGGCTCTGCATAGAGAGGGAGAAGCCTGTAAAGACTGTCAGAGAAGCTGTGATAAATATAAGGAGGCTACTTGAAGGAGATGCAGCGCAGATAGAGGATAGAAGATGCTCCAACAGCATTAGGCTTGATTTCCGGAGAAACTATAAAATCCCAATATACGTAGGTGCTCAAGGGCCTTTGATGATTAAAATGGCTAAAGAACTGGCAGACGGGGTTCTAATCAACTGGTCCAACATAACTAAGCTACGGGAATGCGCTTCTCTAATAGCTGATACGAGGGATTATTTCACCAGGGGTGCGCACTTAATAGTGTCTATACACGATGATGTAGATAAAGCCCGAAAAACAGCAATTCCCTTCGCAGCTTATATAATGGCGGGAACAGATGAAAAGGTGCTTAATTCATTTAAGATAAGTGAGGAGGAGCGTAGCATAGTTCAACACCTGCTAGTAGCTGCGAATTGGCAAAAACTCTACGCTGTATCCCGCGATGAATGGATAAAAACCTTCAGCTTCTACGGTACTAAAAAGGACCTTGAAGAACTTGTTAGAAGCCTAGTGGACATGGGGTATAGTCATATAGTCTTCGGAGGCCCTCTAGGGCCTAGGGTATACTCGGCTTTAAAGGATATGGCTAAAATAGTAAAAAACGTTAAGAGAGAAATAGAGGAGTAAATACTAGCCGTGAAGCTTAGAAGGGGTCTCGTATTGACTGCCGAGGTAGCTGAGGAAAGGATGCTTGCCTTAATCTCTGAAACGTTAGCTAAGAGTAGAGTAGAGTCTAGACATGATGTTGAGAGATTGAAGCTTAAGCTGGCTAAAGAGCTTAAGCTAAACCGTATTCCTAACAACTTGGAGTTACTAGCCCACGCCAAGCCGGAGTATCGTGAGAAGCTTTCCCGTATACTCAGAAAGAAAGAAGTCAAAACCCTATCTGGAGTTTCCATAATAACAGTAGTAGCACCTATATACTTCTGTCCCCATGGGAAGTGCATCTACTGCCCCGGAGGAGTTGCAGATGGGACTCCACAGAGCTACACCGGTGCTGAAGAGGCCGTTAAATTAGCCTCCTCAGTTATGTACGATCCGTATAAACAAGTGCAGAAACAAGTGAGAAAGCTGATGGAAATGGGCCATCCTGTTGATAAGATTGAACTCATAATAATAGGTGGGACATTCTCAGCGATGCCCTTAGAGTTTCAAAGAAACTTCCTGAAGCGATGTGTGGATGCTGTAAACCAACGTGATGCATCAAGCCTAGAAGAGGCCCTACAGATAGCTGAGCATGCTGAAAGACGTATATCTGGTATATTAGTTGAAACAAAACCAGACTGGGCAAAATTTAATCATGCCAATAGCCTGCTGGAAATGGGAGTAACTAGGGTTGAGATAGGTGTACAGGCGTTAGATGATGAAATATACAGAATAGTTAACAGGGGGCATACGCTACAAGACGTAGTTGATGCGACAGCAGACTTGAAGGACCTAGCTTTCAAGGTAGGTTATCACATAATGCCCAACCTACCCGGGTCAGATCCAGATAAAGATCTAAAAATGTTCAGACAATTGTTTGAGGATGATAGATTCAGGCCCGACCATCTCAAGATATACCCAACCCTAGTTCTACCTAGAACAGGACTGTATAGACTATGGCTGGAGGGGGGATATAAGCCCTACGACGATGAGACGCTTGTTAAGTTGTTAGCAGAATGCCTTAAGCACGTACCCCCCTACGTACGTATACAAAGGATACAACGTGAGATTCCTCTCGACATAACAATAGACGGGAATAGAATACCTAACCTACGGCAGGCGGTAGAGGAGTATATGCGAGTGAGAGGTTGGGTATGTAGATGCATAAGATGCAGGGAGGTAGGCCATAAGATTAAGCGGGAGGGAATAAAACCAAACTTTGATAAAATACGTATAAACACAATAACATACCCTGCCTCTGGCGGAGTTGAGACTTTTATCTCTGTTGATGAAGTTGAGCATGATGCTCTGCTAGGTTTCATAAGGCTTAGAATACCTAGCCGTGAGCTTCGGGTAGAGATTAGGAGAGCCAGCCTAGTGAGAGAGCTTCATGTATACGGTTACATGACACCCGTAGGAAAGAAGCTGGATGGAGATGGTGTGCAGCATAGGGGAATAGGACGTATGCTACTGGCCGAAGCTGAAAAGATAGCCTACGAAAAATACGATAGAAAAAAGATAGTGGTGATAAGCGGAGTAGGAGTACGGGAGTACTATGCTAAACTAGGATACTTCAAAGAAGGGCCATACATGGTTAAGACAGTTGGATAATGAAAATAAATGGTGAATAACGTGAATAGAAACCTTCAAGAAATCATATCAGCAGCTATAATGGTCTTTACACTCTCTTACTTCATCCACCATCCAACAATACCCAACAAAATATACTCCGATATAGTTGCCTTCTACACCCAAAGACCCAGCTTCGCCGAAGGGAAAATCCCCTACATAGAATTCGAATTCGAATATCCTCCTCTATCAGGTTTCCTATCATATTTATGTGTAAAAGCAGGGGGTAGTCTTACTTCGTACTATAACTGCTTCTCAGGTATATTGTTAATCTTTACTCTAGCATTATCAGTAACAGCCTACGGCATAAGTAGGTTGTTAAAGCGGGAGCTTTCCCTAATCTACTTACTACTTCTACCATCTATGATCATATACCTAGTTTACAACTACGACATAATATTCTCCTTCTTTATACTTCTCTCTCTTTATTTCTACTACAAAAAGAGATACCTAGCTAGTGGAATGGCTTTGGGATTTAGTATAGTAACAAAGTTGATGGGATTTATATTGATTCCTGTTTTAATTAGGGGGATAAGCCGGGAGGGAAAGTTAGCTATCTTGTCGGCCGCAGTTATTATTCCTGTTGTTGTAAACGGCATACTAGCTTTGGTTAATTATGATGTATGGATAAGAACTTATTTATATCATGTTGAATGGGGGCTTGAGAATAGCTGGTTGGTAAATTTTTTCCAAGATCCAGAGACATGGGATACTGCCAAGGCTGTGTCCCTACTTATGGCTGGTTACATGCTCCTTAGAGTTTACACGCTAAACAATATAGATGATAAGGTAATCCATTCCCTGATAGTGTTAAACGTATGGCTTTTAACCACCTACGTCTACACCCCACAGATGAACCTCTGGGTTCTTCCATTCTACGCAATTCTAGGAAGGACTTTCCCGCTGATCTACGCCTACGAGCTGGCTAACGCCCTCATAATACTAACTTGGTTTATATCACCAAATCCAACGGCCGCTTTTTCTATTCCGCAGATAATAAGCACAGTAAGGGCATTAATACTGGCTATACTAACCCTACAACTGGCCTATGTCGCAGGCGTATTCAAGCCTAAGTTAGAAGCAACCCTTGCGAGGTACATGGGTAAGGCGAGATGAAGCTTTCTAGAAAATTAAAAGTATCATGGGATATAATCTCGGACACTAAGGTATATCCTATTGTTGTTGCTGCGTTTATTTTTACTCTCAAGCTAATGATAATCAATACCCCCTCTCCTACGCTTCCCCCATCAGAATGTACAGAAGCCAAGAATGGGTTTCCAACAGGGTGTGGATTTGTTTTCGACGAGGCATACTATGTCCCGGCTGCTAGGAAATATCTTGCAGGTGAGGCTGTTAACAACGAGCATCCTCCAATAGCTAAGTTCATGATAGTTCTTGGGATTTTGATATTCGGCGACAATCCCCTAGGTTGGCGTTTCTTCTCCTCTCTAATGTTTGCCGTCAGCGTGGCTACTGTAGGGTATATAGCCCAGCATTTTACACGGAATAAATTTGTTTACTTAACAGCCCCGTTATTCTACGGATTTGACATAATGGCATTCAACATAGGGCAGTTAGCTATGCTGGATTCCATAGCTCTGGGCTTCGGATTAATAGGGACTCTATTCTTCTTAAAGGAGAAATACCGCAGCTCTGCGCTCTTCCTAGGATTAGCTTTATCCAGCAAAACCGCGATGCTCTTCTTAATAATAGCCCTCCTAGCATACAAGCTACTACACTCACTAACCTCAGATAGAAACTTGCTCAAGGCGTTTAACAATTTCTCATACGTCTTTGAGAGGACAATAATCATAATTGTAGCAATATTCATAGCCAGTTTAGCAGTCTATGACTACTCACTAAATGCATTCGACAATCCTCTTAACCATTTAGACTATATCCTGAATTACCATAGCAGACTACGGTATAATTGCTCCGAGTTTAATCTGCCGTTTTACTGCATAGTTAGAGAAGTTAAATCTGGAGTCGTCAAAGAAACAGTTGTTGATTTACCTATGAGCTGGACAGTTCCTTATTTTTCCTTCAGACCGGCTCCGTATCATGTGGTTAAGCTGAGTGTTGGTGAGGAAGAATGGAGGCCTGTAGCTTACTGGGGAATATACAGCCCTATATGGTGGACTACGTGGGTTATAGTGGTAACCTTGGCCATTCAGTTACTTGACTTGATAAGGATAAGGGAGGATGCGAAAGCCGAGGTATTTCTTCTTACGTGGATAGGTGTAAACTATGGAATATACTTTATACTTGGTTACTTAATGTCAAGATGGGTTTATCCATTCTATTTCATACCCACAATCCCTGCACTAGCCATCGCATTACCGTATCTCTTGGGAGAAAAAGGATTTCCACGCCTGGTAGTATATGCTCTTCTAGTAACTCAGTTAATATGGTTCTTCATCTTCTTCCCAGTCAAAAACGATATACATATAGCAATACTTAAACTACTAAACCTCCCAAGATAGAGATAAGAAAGAGATGAAGGATTTCGTAGAGAAACTACAGGAGGCGTTACGTAACAGGCATTTCATCCTAATTGCTGGTAACTGTAGGGTTTATTACGAGGGGCGAGCAGCCTCTCACCTAGGATATGGAGAAAGAGTAGTGCTAATAAAACAGGATGGTTCAATTCTAGTACACAGGCCCTACGGGCATGAACCTGTAAACTGGAATCCTCCAGGCTCACGTATAGAAGCTAGGAGAGATGAAGAGGATAGGATTATCTTAACATCTTTGAAAAGCGGTGAGAAACTTGTAGTAGTCTTTAACGATGTTAAGCACTTCGCAGTTTTAAACATGTTGGATGATGCCGAGTTTGAGATGTACGCCAGCGAGGCTGATATGAAGCAGGCGGTTTTGCTGGAGCCTCGATTGATAGAGGATGGGTTTACTCCTGTTGAGGATGAGCGTAAAGCCTTTGGTAGTGGTAGGATAGATATACTAGGTAGGGATAAGAATGGGAATCTTGTTATCGTGGAGTTAAAGCGAAACGAGGCCTCGGTAGAGGACGTGCAGCAGGTACTAGGGTATCTCAGCAGCTTGACGCGGGAGCTTGGCAGGAGACCTAGAGCAATAATCGTAGCGCCTTCAATATCTAGAAGAGCAGCTATGCTAGCTAACAGCAATAATATAGAATTTAAATGCTTGACACCGCGTTTATGTATGGACGTTCTTAAGAGGAGGAAGGGTTTAGATAGATTTTTAGAATAGCGTCACATCACCTCTAAGAACAAGCTCTGTTATGTGCTTTATTTTCTCTAGTTCTTCAAGAGTTATGCTCTTAATCTCTTCATGCAAATCTTGTGTAAGAATTCTATCTGGGATGACTTGTATAGATACTGAAAGTGGCTTGTTTATTGGTTTTCCTATTTGACTAAGTATTCTGACGTAAACCTCCTTAAGCTGGTTGTCTGTTTGATTGTATATTCGTTCTGCTATTATTCTGGAGAGTATGTTGTAAATTTTGCCCACATGGGATACTGGGTTTTTTCCTGCTGTAGCCTCTAGGGACATCTGTCTGTTGGGTGTTATTAAGCCGTTGGCTCTATTTCCTCTTCCTGTATTTCCGTCATCACCATGCTCCGCCGAGGTGCCTGTGCATGTTAGGTAAACCTTATCAGCACTAGGATTATCGTTCAACATGTCAGCGGTATTGATATATACGCTAACCTCCATGTCGGATGCCAGTTTGGAAGCTATGTCAAGAACATGCTCCTTTATCGCCTCTTTAACAGCTAGATAATGGCCGCGATCAGGTGTGAGATGGCTAACTATACCATCCGCAACAGTTATGTAGATTTTATTTCCTCTACGGAATCCCATCACCTTACAGTCTTCACCGCTTTCAGGG
>DQVM01000123.1 GCA_015661775.1 Candidatus Caldarchaeum subterraneum
ATAAGGGGATTGGATTCGCCTGCTACTTCCACGTAGGGGGAGGTGCTAGGGTATACCGCTCAGATGGCTGCGGAGCTATAGTAACTATAGATGACTTCGGGAAGGTTACGCTCATAACAGGCTCAACAGACATAGGCACAGGCTCTGACACGGCGTTGGCTCAGATAGTAGCTGAGGAGTTGGGAATACCGGTATCAAAGGTTTCGGTGGTGAACGACGACGCGTCAATAAGACCGTGGGATGTAGGGACCCACGCCAGCAGAGCAACCTTCGTAGCTGGTAACGCTGCTTTAATAGCAGCTAGAGAAGCCAAGAGACAGCTACTTGAGATGGCCTCAGACGTTTTTAACACTTCACCAGAAGAGCTAGATATAAAGGACGGGTTTGTATACGTTAAATCGGATGAAAATAGGCGTATGGAGTATGATAAAGTCGTTAGGCGGGGGCACTTCAGGGAAGGAGGTAATGTTATAATAGCCCATGCCTTCTACGACCCGCCCAACGAGATGCAGGACGAGAACTGGAGAGGAAATATCTCAGCAACCTACACCTTCGGATGTCAAGCGGTTTTAGTGGAGGTTGACGGGGAGACAGGTGAGGTTAAGGTGCTTAAGGTTGTATCTGCTCATGATATAGGCCGGGTGATAAACCCGGTAGGTGCTGAAGGGCAGGTTCACGGAGGTGTTGTCATGGGAGTAGGATACACCCTATATGAAGAACTAGCACTAGAGCAAGGAAGAGTAGTAAACGCAACCTTCATGGATTATATGCTCCCCTCAGTCAAAGAAGCACCTGAGATAATACCTATATTCATCGAGACTGAAGACCACTACGGCCCCTACGGAGCTAAAGGTTTAGGAGAGACAGGCTGCATACCTACGCCTGCTGCAATAGCCAACGCAATATACGACGCAACAGGAAAACGACCAAAGAGGCTCCCTATAAAACCATGGGATATAATAGGTTAACTCCTAAACAAAAATTAAAGATAATAAAAATTAAATATTACGCTCCTATGAACTGTTTCCTTACCTCCTCTATCCAAGGAAGGTCTTGCTTCAGTTTCTCTAGTGATTTCTTGACCTCTTCTTCTGGGTAGTCGAAGGGCTGTAGTTTTCCGTCGAAGTAGGCTTCGTAGGCTGATAGGTCGAAATATCCGTGGCCGCATAGGTTGAAGAGTATTACCTTCTCCTCACCTGTGGTTTTGCATCTGAGAGCCTCGTCTATGACGAACTTAATCGTATGCGCGGGCTCTGGACCGGGTAGGAACCCTTCTGTTCTGGCGAAAGTTACTGCTGCGTCGAATACGGAGATCTGGTCGTATGCTCTGGGTTCTATCTTACCCTCAGACAGTAAGAGGCACAGCGTGGGGGCGTCGCCGTGGTATCTCAAGCCTCCTGCGTGTATAGGTGGTGGTATGAAGTCGGAGCCTAGAGTATACATCGGTAGTAGGGGAGTCATCTTAGCCGTGTCGCCGAAATCGTAGGTATATATTCCCTTAGTCATGGTTGGACATGATATGGGCTCCGTTCCAACTATCTTAACTGGTTTAGGCGCCTTCCCAGATACTATATCGTAGTAGAAGGGCCAGAACAACCCTGAGAAGCTGCTCCCACCTCCTACGCATCCCGCTACTATATCTGGATACTCTTCAATCTGCTCCAGCTGCTTCTTAGCCTCCAAACCCTGCACGGTCTGATGCATAAGGACATGGTTTAAGACGCTGCCTAAGCTGTATCTCGTGTTGTCGTGTGTTACACAATCCTCTAGAGCCTCGCTGATAGCTATGCCGAGGCTGCCTGGATGGTTGGGGTTCTCCTGCAGGAGCTTCCTCCCGAAGTTGGTTCTGTCGCTGGGGCTTGGAACTACGTCAGCGCCCCATGATCTCATCAACACCTTCCGGGCGGGTTTCTGCTCATAGCTTATCCTAACCATATAGACTGAGCATTTAAGACCAAAGAGGTTACATGCGAAAGATAATGCACTTCCCCACTGTCCTGCACCTGTTTCGGTGGTAAGCCTCTCTATCCCCTCCTTCATGTTATAATACGCCTGAGCTACTGCTGTGTTAGGCTTATGCGAACCCGGTGGTGATACGCCCTCCCACTTATAATATATCCTAGCTGGGGTTTTGAGGAATTTCTCAAGCCTCTCAGCTCTTATAAGCGGTGTAGGCCTCCAAATCCTATAAACATCCCTAATTTCATCAGGTATAGGTATCCACCTCTCTGGACTTAGCTCCTGCTTAATAAGTTCCTTAGCAAAGATACGCTCCAGCTTAGCAGGGTCAACGGGCTGTTTAGTAGAGGGGTCTACAGGAGGTGGAAGAGGCCTAGGAAGGTCTGGAAGTATATTATACCACTGTTTAGGCAGCTCGTTTTCGTCTAGGTTTATCACCTTTCTAGACATCGTATTCTTTAGAATTTTCAACACATATAAAGTTTCTTATAGGTTTTCGATGAATGACTCAGAGTTTTTCTTGAATGAACTCAGCTATTCTTCTACAGGCTTCAGCGAGTTTCTCCTCTGAAGCGGCGTAGCTTATCCTAAAATGCCCTTCACCCCCTTCTCCGAATCCGCTTCCCGGAACAGTAACAACGTTCTTCACATCAAGAAGAGATGAACAGAAGTCGTTGGATTTCATGTTTAAAGGAACCTTAGGGAAGATGTAGAAAGCTCCCTCCGGCAGGTTCACCTCCACCCCAGCTTCCAGCAGTAACCTATAGACTAGGTCACGCCTCCTCCTGTAGGCTTCTCTAAACCTTTCAACAGCCTTTGCAACCTCAGGAGAGTTTAAAGCCTCAAGAGCGGCATACTGAGTAAAGGTAGCGGGGCATGTGTTAACGTATAACTGGAGCTTAGGTATGCTCCCCCTCAACTCCGTGTTACCGGTAATCAGAAACCCTAACCGCCAGCCAGTCATAGAATATAGCTTAGAGAAGCTATTAGCCACCACAATTCTGTCATATCTTTTAAAGAACCTAGCTAGGCTTACGAAGCTGCTGGAGTAGGTAAAGGAGTCATAAACCTCATCTGATAAAACGTAGCAGCCGTTCTCAGCAGCTATCTCAACTATCCTCTCCATTATATTGGTGTCATATACTGCCCCCGTGGGGTTGCAGGGGCTGTTCACTATAATCAACCGTGTTTTACTGGAAATAGATTCGTGAAGCAGCTCTAAATCAGGTTTAAAACCGTTTTCCATTCTTGTTCTAAAATACCTGACGGATGCTCCGAGTATTGTAGCTATAGCGGAGTATGAGGGGAAGGATGGAGATATTATAAGAGCCTCGTCCCCCTGTCTTAACGATGCGGCCATAGCTATGAAAAGGGCATTCTCCCCTCCCACTGTTATGAATACCTCATCCTCGTCTATGTTAGCGTTCCATGCTCTGTTGTATTTCTCTTCGATGACTCTCCTTAGCTCTAGTAATCCCGTTGTGGGGCCGTATTTTGTCCTCCCCATCTTCATGGCCTTATAAGCCGCTTCCTTAATGGATTCTGGAGTGTCAAAGTCCGGCTCACCTATCCCTAGGTTAATGGCATCTCTCTTCTTTTCAGCTATCTCAAACAATCGTCTTATTCCTGTTACATCCACCTTACTTAGATTTTCAGCTATCGCCATAGCAACCAACCTACTAACCTCTAGATGTGTTAATTAAATAAGTTTCACGTAGAGATTCTGGAGCAAACTTACTAAGTGTTTCAGAGCTTCTTAGCCTTGCCCATCCTCCCCCAATCTACGGGGTTATGTACCACAAACCCTTTTCCCTAAATCTATCACCACAAGATATTCTTAACCCTCACCTCCAGCAGCTCATCCCTAGCTTTTATGTCTGGGAAGCGGTGGTATGTAACTCCTTGATGGGTTTTAGCCGAGGATAATCCAAAGCTTCCTGCTTCGTGAAGCTATAATATCTAGATATTGTGGAAGTTATTCCTCTATAGTTAGACAAACGAACGCAGGTTGCGGAGGTTTTGAAACACTCATCCAAGAGCTTCTACAGAAGCCTACGATTAGATTATAGAAGCCCCTCCGAGAGGGAGTGAGGTATGCATTCTACGGGATATTAGGGATAACCTGCATATGTGGCGGTTTGAAACCTACATGGGATGGTAGACTCTAAATTATACTATACTTTGCTAATAACGCCGTGAATTTCGATGAAAATGAGGATGTTATACTCTTGAGAAGGAGTATAAGCGAGTTTATGAAACGTTTTACTGAGGAGTATTGGCGTAGATGCGATGAGAATAGGGAGTTTCCTCAAGAATATTGGGAGGCCGCTGCTCAGAGTGGGTTACTTGCGATAACTATACCTGAGGAGTATGGTGGGGCTGGGCTGGGTATGTACGAGGCCGCTACTGCTATGATGGAGGTAGCTAGGTGCGGAGGAGGATTGGCAGCTGGAGACCTGCTTATGCGTACCCTAGTCTTCGGCGGTGTTATGATAAACCGCCACGGGACTAAAGAGGCTAAGGAGAAGTACCTCCCGAAGCTTGCAAGCGGCCGGGCTATATGCTCATTCGCCCACACAGAGCCTAACGCAGGAGTTAATACCTTCGACATCCAAACCCGTGCTGAAAAACGGAACGGGGGGTATGTGGTTAATGGCCAGAAGATATGGATAACACTAGCCCATAAGGCGGATTTCATAGTAACGGTAGTAAGAACAACGCCTAAGGAGAAGGCCAAGAGCAAAACGCATGGAATAAGCGTTATGATAATAGACACAAAGCAAGAGGGTGTTAAGACGTTTAAGATACATGGAATGGCTATGCGTGCTCTAACCAGCAACACAGTATACTTCGAGGATGCCTTCGTCCCTGAGGAGAATGTTATAGGAGAGATAGATAGGGGATGGACGTGTTTAACTACGCTATTCAACGCCGAGAGGATATCCACCTCCTCAATCTCACTAGGTTGCGGAGAGTATGTGCTTAACAAGGCAGTTGACTACGCCAAGAACCGTATCATCTTCGGCAGGCCTATAGGGAGTAACCAAGCCATCCAGTTCCCGCTGGCCGAAGCTAAGGCAGAGCTGGAGGTTGCTAAGCTAATGACCCTGAAAGCAGCATGGCTCTTCGACCAAGGAAGGGACTGCGCCATAGAAGCCAATATAGCAGCCCTACAGGCTGGAAGAGCGGCCATGAAAGCAGCCGACAGGGCAATACAAACATACGGCGGCATGGGCTTCGCGTTAGACAACGACATAGAAAGATTCTACAGGGACATAAGGCTATTCAAAACAGCCCCCGTGCCGGAGGAGATGGTGCTAAACCTAATAGCCACTAAACTGCTGCAGCTACCCCGGAGCTTCTGATATTTATTATTTTCATGTTTAGAAATAATTAGATAAGACTCTAGTATCGCTAGTTTTGTATTTGAATCTTATTTAAATAGAATCATTTATAAACAACCCCATAAAATTTAAAATACGGATGATAGTGAACGCTGAAAAGCAAACCATCAAAGCTCTTTTAACTCGTTTTAAGCTGAGGGATTTACTCGATAGAGGGTCTAGGCTAAGGTTTAAGGTACGGGCAGATGATAGGGTTATAGTTGCGGCTATTAACATGGCATCGTTAAACCTAGACGTTGTACCTGTGATTTGCGAGAAGGAAGGGGATATTCCTAGGGTCTTCACGGGTTTCAATATACTCAATCTACTCTACACCCATCCAGGAGGGGCTTGGAATGTGCTTTCCAAAGTCGAATGCTTTGAAGTAGCTTGGCCCCCTATTTTGAGTGATATTGATAACTCGTTGCTCCATACCCTCAAGATGATGTACAGCCGTCGACGGGGTTTTGTAATTCCCATAATGTATGGAAAACCATTAAACATTACCATAAGTACCCTTGAGGTGGCGCAGCTATTAGCTAGTCTAGAGGGAAGATACCCAATTAAGGGAATTGCATTATCTGACGTGGCGACTAAGGGGGTAATAACCGTAAGTAAAGAAAGCAGCGTACAGGAGCTAATCCACACGATGGTAGCCAACAAAATCCGCCGTATCCTAGTCCGTGAGGAGAATAAAATCATACGGGACAACGATATTATAAGATACCTACTCGCTAGAGGCGCTGTTAAGGAATTCACCAAAGACTCGTATAAAATGCTAAACGAACCTGTCAACAGCTTATCTAACTTCATGAAAAAACCAGCCATAACAAGCCCCTTCTCAGGTTATCACGAAGCCCTTAACAATATGCTGAAGAGCGAAGCCAAGACAGTTATATCACATGATGGACGGTACATAGCCACATCATGGGACTTGACAGTAGGATTACTCTCCAAACTTAAGATAGATAACTAACATGCGGCCGCCGGGATTTGAACCCGGGACTTTGGGGCCTACCCCAATAACCAGACGGGGCCCCCACGTCCTACCTGGCTAGACCACGGCCGCAATCCTCTACTTAAAATTAGATTTTTATCATCTTCTAATTAAGTTTAACCCTCTGTGAAGGAGCTTTTGGTGTTGTTGTGGAGATAAATCCAGGTGGTTTTGTTTATATGTTCCTCTGCATGTGTATTTGGGGTTTAGTGTTAGTTGATAATCTCCTCTATGTGTTGGGTTATTTTAATTCCGTTTTCACCCACCTTTTTTAGATACTTCATCAGGGTTTCTGTGTTTATACATTCGGGTGGAAGTACTCCCCTCTCCTTTATTTCGTTTTTCACTATCATGGCTGTGAAGATTGCTGCTGGTATTGAGGTTTGGTAGCTTACGTGTGTAACGCCAGGGATTATTGACTGAATAGTTCTTATATCCAGAAACGGTATTGTGTATGTTATTTTTTGATCTTTTTTCGTGACCGTTTCCACTACGTAGAAGCCGTAGGATTCAACGTTGGGGTCTTCGTTAAGCAATTTAGCAACTTCTTCAGGCTCTGGAGGTTTAGGGAGCATTAGTGCAGTTAAATCTATACGCCGAATTTTCCATCCTTCAACTTCTATGGTATCTTCTGAGAGGAACCCTAGGTAGTATAGGTCCTTCAGTAACTCTATTCCTCTACCGCCGAACTTAATGTCAACATACTCTAAACCGTTAACAAACTTAGGAAAGGTGAATATCTCCTCGTGTATTCTCGGATATACCGTCTTAGGCCCTACGGGTTCTGGAAAAGTGTACGTCTCAGACTAGCTGAAGTGTTCAAGCTCTTCGTATACACCTTTTCTGAAGATTAAGGGTTTAAGCATCGTGTCCTCCAGCATGGTTAGAGGAGACCAAGTTAAGTATGCTCTTCTTCCCTCTAAAACACCATAGACCCTCAACTTGATGCTTCTCAACTCTCCATACTTCCCCATCGTAAACCCCACGAGGGCATTACTCAACCCAGGCGAAAAACCAGTAGCGGTTAACGCGATAAGGCTGTTCTCCCTAAATTTACTATCATACGCCAGCTGATGTCTAAGATTCTCATACGGCGGTCCAAAGGCTAGGTCTTGGTAGTTTACACCAGCTAAGTAAGAGGCTTCTAATATGGATAGATTGAATCGTGGTTCAACGGCATTAACAACCACATCGCAGCCCTTAATGAAGTTCTTCACCTCATCCACTTTACCAGCATCAACCTTGCTAGTTGTTATGTTACCGCCAATCCATCTTCTCACCTTCTCCGCCTTAAGCTGGTTTATATCACCTAATCTAATCTCAGAAAAGCTAAAACCCTTAGACAGAAAATAGGCAATTACAGATCCCTGAGCACCGGAGCCTAGTATAGCAACGCTCATACCTACGTATTCATTCAAGCCCGTAGTTAGATTTTGAATATAATCTTTTCTTTTTATTTCTGTAGTTACATAAAATAGTAAAGGGATATGGTTAGGGAGTTTCTGTATCAACTTAGATCTGGGTTGTTATACTTTATCTATGGAGATGAGAAATCGGGTAAGACGTCTTACTGCCTTATGGTTTCAAGCTTTGTCTTGAAGAGTGGTGGTTCTGTTGTTTGGATAGATTGTGGGGCTAGGCTCTCGATGGCTAGGGTTGAGCAGGTTCTCTCATTTAATAAAGCACCTTTAGACAAGCTCTACATAACATCGCCTATGGACTTCGATTCGCAGGAGAAAGCTATAGTGAATGTAGTATCTTTTCTTCCTAAAGATTTAAGGTTGATAGTATGTGATGACTTCACATATTTGCATAGATTAGTGATATCAGGGAATCCTAGAACTGATCTTCCCGTTTACAAGCGGCTTGCGTATCAGGTTGCTTTGCTTAAGGAAGTCTGCATCGACTATGGAGTGGCGTGTATGTTGGTGGGGCATATTAGAGAAAAACCAGATAAAGAAGGCCGTGAACCCGTTGCAGCTAGGATAATAACCTACTGGGCTGACGTAATACTAAGCTTCGTAAAGATAGGTAATAAACGGTTTATGAAGGTTGAGAAGCCTGAGATGGAGAGGGGGCAGTATGAGTTTATGGTTTTTGATGGTGGTTTGAGTATGGTATATTAACCTAGTTTTGAGAGATAACCTCCTATAAGTCCCATGATAGATACGAGTATTAAGATTGAGCTGAAAAGTAGCATGTATGATGCGCTTCTCTGACTTACTCTCTGTTGTATAGCCCATATATACATTAAGCTACCTGTGAAGAAGAGGAAGTAAAGGGTAGCGACTACGAATATCTCGGCGTAACTCTGAACTCTTACGCTGGGTATGAATACTCTAACGGCGGCTTGGTCGAAAAAAACCCCTGGGGGGTTGGTTACTAAACCGTATATAAGCCCGCTGACTGCAAGAACCGTAAACCCTACAGCTAACACCGTTATGACTCTCTCGAAGCCCCTGCTCTCTACTATCGAAACTAGCCTCTCCAACAGGTGGCTGGGCCTCAGGTTGGCGCCTCGCTTCATTCTCTTACGTTTCTTATCCTCTAGGATGCTTGTATTTATATTGATTTTAGGCGATTGGCTTAAATTCAAGCTATTTAGCGTGAAAATAGAAGGTGATACTTACGTGAGATTTTCCCTGCGGTCGGTTAGTTTTATCAGGCATAAGCTGGGGGGGAGGGAGGTTTTCCTAGAAGTAGGGATTCTCATGCTAATTCTCTCAATAGCGTTTATAGTAAGGGTCCTTCCTATCAGGTGGGGGGTTGCTTTATCAGAGTTTGACCCTTGGGTGCAGTTTAAAGAGGCGAAATTCGTTATAGATAGGGGTTGGGGCGGGTTTGCCGAGTTTTTTGAATGGCGGGACACCAAGTCGTGGTATCCTGAAGGAAGGGACATGGCTAAAACAGCATTTCCAGGACTGCCTTTCTCCATGGCGTTTATCTATAATCTGTTCGCCACCGCCGGGGTTAGGATGGATCCTCTAGAGCTGGCCTCTTTGCTTCCGGTGGTGTATGGTGTGGTATCGGTTCTGGCTGTTTACCTTATAGGCCGTGATATGGGGGGTGTGCCTGCAGGCCTTGCTGCTGGTCTATTCCTAGCGGTTAACTCAGCCCATATAGGGAGAACACACCTAGGTTGGTTCGACGACGAAAGCTTCAGCATACCCTTAATGCTCATAGGATTCCTGCTCTTCATGAGGGCTATAAGAGAGGATAAGATAACCGTCAGAATGGCCGTTTACTCCCTTTTTGCAGGTCTTTCCCTAGGACTCATGGCGGCTTCATGGGGAGCCCATAAATTCCCCCTAGCCTTCATCCCACTCTTTAGCCTATTCCTAGCCTTGATAGGTAGGTACCGAACACCTATTCTAGCCTCTACAGCAATAACATACATAGTCTATACACTTATAGCCATATCTGTTCCTAAGCTTTCAACTGGATACCTTTTCAGCTTCACATTATTCTCAGGCCTGTTAGCCATAGTACTACTAGCTTTGTTTGAGATTGCTAAAAGATATTTTCCAGAGAATTACAGAATTCTGCTTCCCTTCGGCATCGTTGCAGCAGGTGTTGTAGGCCTTGCGGTTATTATACTGCTTAGGACCGTTAGGTTACCCAGTATAAAGTTTCTATCAGTCGTAATACCCGGCCTGCGGGACCTGCTGCCTATAGTGGAGTCTGTGGCTGAGAATCAAATATCCACGTGGGCTAGCTTATTACTCGACCTTGGGCTCCCGCTGCTTCTAGTACCTATGGGTGTTTACCTCATGCTGAGAAGACGTAGGGACTATGACTTGTTTATGCTTCTGTTTACGGTCCTCTCCATCTACTTCGCCTCTTCTATGGTGAGGCTCTCTATATTAGCCGCTCCAGCTGTTGCTGTTACCGCAGGATTTGGTTTCGCCATGTTTTTTGAGAACTTCGGCCGTATGCTGGCTCTGCAGATAAAGGCCAAGCGTAGGGGGGCTTCGACTCCGCTGGGTTATGGTATAGTTCCTCCGCTACTTATTCTCCTGTTGCTGGCGTATAGCATGATACCGGCGGCCTACGGTGGATTAGGTATTAGAGGGGTTTCAATATCGCCTATAGACCAGGGATACCAGCCGGTCACGATATACGCATCCAGCGTTCCTGTTAGGGGTTATGAGGAGTCGTGGATGAGGGCCCTAACTTGGATGAGAGATAACCTGCCCCCAGACGCTGTAGTAGCGGCGTGGTGGGATTACGGCTACTGGATAACTATAATCGGAAACAAAACAACCTTAATAGACAACGCTACGCTCAACACCACTAAGATAGGGGAAATAGCCTATGCCTTCATGTCAAACGAAACAACCGCGCTTGGGATCTTCAGAAAATACGACGTAACCCACGTAGCTATCTTCGTAACCCATCAACCATTCAACCAAGGAGGTAGGGTATTAGGAAGGCTTCTGGGATTTGGTGAGGAGAGTAAGTGGATATGGATGGCCCGTATAGCGGCTCAGGTGGGGTATCCAGTAGATGAGAATGAGCTGCATAGAAACTTTGTCCCTACCGATGCGTTCTGGGAGACGCTGCTGGGTAAGATGATCCCCTTCAAGCCGCAGCAGATAGGCACGGTTATATACCATGTTTACCAACAGCCCCAGCTGGAAAACTTTAGGCTGGTCTACTCCTCCAGCCCGCCGTATCAGGCAATATCCTACGTCTACATATACGAAGTCATATATCCTGAAGAACTCGGCTAGCCTATGTAAAACGGCTCTTTAGACGGTGTACGGCGCTGCCGCTCAGCCTCTATACCCAATAACCCCCTCTCCATCTCCTCAACGGTACGCCTATGCTTCTCTATCTCCTCATCCAGCTTCGAGAGATCTACGTTAAGCTGCAAGCTCTTAGCGAATACCTCCAGCATCCTCTTAGCTGCTAGAGGGTCGGGTAGATATGATGGGGTATCGGCGAGCATCAAGTAAACATCCTTTCTATTTATAGCGAAGAACATCATCAAGAAGCCTGTAAGCCTGTCGACGGGTAAGCTATCTAGGGAAGGAGCTGGCTTAGCACCTGATAGGAGCAGGTGGTTTATGTTATCTATACGTGTTGATGACACGTAGATGCTTCTATCGTCGGAGACTCTACCGCTGGCGAAGATGAAAAGCGACCTGATACCTTTAGAGTCTAGATATTCGTATATTTTCTTTGCTATAATCTGGCTTCCTTCGTTGCTATCTATAGGGAAGTTCCGCATCAGAATTAAAAGCTTCTGGTTACCTATCGTAACGATGTGTATTTCTATCTTTGGGAGGGTTGCTATACCGTCGTCGTTAATTAGACTTATCTGAGGAAAGTACGGCGATATTATTTCAGCTATTTTCTTCCCGCCGAAGTTTTCAATCAAATAGTTACATGCTATTATGCCTGCAACTCCCGGTGTTGGGGAGGCTTCAATCAGTATCGCGGATGATATATCCTCCTCAGGTTTGTTATGTTCGATTATTCGGGTTTCCAACGCCTATCCTACCTAGTGTTATATGCTGGAAGATGGTGTATTTATGTCCTTACCGGGTTTGTTCTCCCGCATATTACGCCTTATCTTGAGGAGAATGTCTAGGTATTTGTTTGAGGGGGAGAATGGGGGTGGATGGGGGTTTACAGTAGCTGCTCCGCATATGCTACAGGTCTCCCTCAGCGTGTAAGCCCTACATACCGGGCATCGTCTTATCCTACTCCTAGCCAACCCTATCCACTTACGTAACTTTGCTTGATACTCTTAAATCTAAGCTTTTACAAAGTATAACTTAGTAACGGAGGGGTGATAGGTTCTAAGAATATTGGTAACAGCTGCGCTACCCTATAGTTACGCCCCTAGACATTTTGGACACTTAGCCGGGGCTTATCTACCGGCTGATATCTTTACCAGATATAACAGAATAAAAGGCAACGAGACGCTATTCGTATGTGGAACAGATGAGAATGCATCCAGCATAGTGCTGGAGGCCATTAAACGAGGCCTAACCCCTAAGCAGCTATGCGACCAGACATATCCAATCCAGAAAAAAGTCTTCGACGAGTTGGGAATAAGCTTTAATATCTTCTCCAGAACCTCGAAACAGATACACTACGACCTAGTATGGAACTTTTATCAACGGCTATGGGATAAGGGATACGTATATCCTAAAGATATAAGCCAGTGGTTCTGCCCAATAGATAAGAAAGTTCTCCCAGATAGGTTTGTTAAGGGCATTTGCCCACGATGCGGGGCTCCAGACCAGTATGGCGAGGTATGTGAAGTCTGTGGCAGCTTCTACGAAGCTTTTGAGCTGATAGAACCTAGATGCAGCCTATGTGGTGCTAAACCAGAGATTATAACGAAGAAGCATTACTTCCTCAGGTTGTCAGCGTTAACCGAGAAAGTTCTAGGGTATGTTAGGGATAAGACTTACTGGAGAAAAGCAACGTATAACAAAACCATATCATGGTTGGAGAAGGAGGGGTTAAAGGATAAGGACATAACTAGGGACTATGAATGGGGCCCGCCTGCCCCGTTTCCAGACGCCGAGGGCCAGGTTCTCTACAACTGGGTTGAAAACCTGCTAGGCTATATATCAGCCAGCATAGACTGGGCACAAAGCATAGGAAAACCAGACGCTTGGAAAAAATTCTGGCTAGACCCCCAGACCAGGCTTTACTGCTTCATAGGCAAGGATAACCTATTCTTCCACACTATACTCTTTCCAGCCATATTAATAGCCCACGGCGACTACATACTGCCTCATAACGTAGTAGTAAACGAGTTTGTGAACCTGGAGGGGCAGAAGATATCAACCAGCAGGGGGTGGGTAGTGTGGTTGCATGACATGCTAAAACACTACCATCCAGACATGATACGCTACTATGCAGTAGCTATAGCCCCTGAGGGGAGAGATACAGACTTCAAGTGGAGAGACTTTCAAGCAAGGATAAACGGAGAGCTAATAGGAAACTTCGCCAACTACATACATAGAGTACTTACATTAACTTGGAATATGTTCAGCGGCGAGGTTCCAGAGCCCGACAAGGATAATATAGACGAGAAACGCATAGAAGATATTATAAGGCAGTCATCCAGCGAAGTTGCTGAAAATATTGAAAGATGCGAGTTTAGGGATGCTATGAAGAAGGTAATAGAACTAGCCCAGGAAGGCAATAAGTATCTTAACGAGAGAGAACCTTGGAAGAACAAAGATACAGCACCTACCACAATATATAATGCCCTCCGGATAGTTAATGCGTTGTCTGTTGTAGCTTATCCGTTCCTCCCCTTTTCATCAACCAAGATACGGGAGTACTTAGGATTAGGTGAAGTGATGTCGTGGAGTCAAGTATA
>DQVM01000074.1 GCA_015661775.1 Candidatus Caldarchaeum subterraneum
CATAGGCCCAAAAAGGTAAAGAGCCGTGAATCCGAAAAGGAATTGAAAGTTTCTCCATTCCTCCCATAATCTTTGTATCTCTAATTTCTTACGTGAATCCGAAAAGGAATTGAGAGTTAGTAATCTTCGGCTCGTCTTTTTTATACGTGAATCTGGGGAAGAATTGAAAGGTAATGTTATATTTTTTGGTTTTTGCTTGAGTTTGGGGAAGGGATTGTAGGGGGTTTGCGTAAATACAATAAGGTGATTGTTTGGGAGTTTATATCTCCAGCCGTCGTTTATGCTCTTTAACTACGCGAGCCTTATAGCTTTCTATTATTACTACATCCTCCAGCCTAACCCCGCCTATCTCAGGGTAGTAGAGCCCCGGTTCTACCGTTACCACGTTATTCTCCTCAAGAGGCTCCTCCTCCCCTACAGTGAGGTAGGGCTCCTCTCCTATAGTGAGGCCAACCCCATGGCCTAGGCCGTGTATGAACCCCTGGTATTCAGAGCCTTCCAGTAATGTTGGCCTTCCATTCTTTTTAAAGAACTGGCAGACCATGTTCATAACCTCCCCTCCCGACAAGCCTGCGTGTATATTGTCTAACACCATATCCTGGGCATCTGCCACGTCCTCGTAGATACGGCTCAACGTAGAGGAGGGTTTTCCGAGGACATAGGTTCTTGTAAAGTCATACCAGTACCCCGTCTTTATGCTCTGGGGGAATATGTCAAAGACTATGGGCTCGCCTTCTGTTATAAGGTCTTCGTCATGTCCAGCCTCGTGAGGATCTGCTGAGGAGCGGCCCACCGCGAATATATGATCCTCAGGCAGCTGGAGGCCGTTTTCTATGCAGAGCCTCCTCACTAGATTCTTTACACTACCTACTGTTATCCTCTCCCCGTCTAGGGCCGCTACCCCGTCTCTCAAGTCAAGGCTTGAAAGAAACTCCTCAACCTCCTGAACCACCTTTACAGTCCTATCAGCAGCATCACGTATAGCTTCAATCTCCCACCTATCCTTTCTCCTACGCATTATATCCAGCAAAGTTGGTTTATTTTCTCCAGTTATTTTGAACCCTTTCTTTCTCAAAGCATCAACGATATACAGAAGCCTAGCCGACTCAACCTTCCCATATATCCCTACCCTCTCTTTCGCTCTGTTCCTCTTTAATATAGATGCGATAAGCTCTATGTAGGCTCTCTTCCTCCCATACTTCCTAAGCAGTTCCCGGTAATTATAGTCGCTGAACGTCTGTATATTCTTAACTATACCATGCCGGGCATTACCTACATCTATGTTACTCACCACTAAGATAGGCTCCTCCCCCACCTTCTTTAGGTATATCCCTCCCCGTGGAAGGAAGGTTCTAACCAGGTAAGTGAGCTCGGGGTTTCCTAACGTAGAATCCCCTATACATAATATTGTGTTGACCTTTCTTTTTTTCATAAGCGTATCGGCTTCTTCCAGCATCCTCTACATACTTAAACACTCCTCATAATATTAGGGTGATTCCGAAAACGCCTCTTAAAACTTTAGAACCCCCTATACATACTAATTTTATGGCGGTTGTTGATAGTCTTAGGTCTGGGGTACTTAACTTAGATTACGCTGAGGTTAGTAGACGTATTGAGGGGTTTATAGCGGATAGCGTAGAAAAAAGCAGAACCGCCGGCGTTGTGGTTGGTCTTAGCGGAGGTGTTGACTCCTCCGTCGTAGCTACTCTATGCGTAAGGGCCCTAAGCAAGGAGAGGGTTCTAGGTTTGATAATGCCAACCAGCTTCACGCCCCAACAAGATATCCTAGACGCCGAGTGGATAGCGTCATGGCTGGGAATAAGAACTAAGACAATCATAATAGACCCTATCGTAGACTCCTTCACCCAGCAGCTTGAGGCGGATCCCCTAGAGAAGAAGCTCCGCATACCCTTCGCCAACCTCAGAGCTAGAGTAAGAATGACACTACTATACTTCCACGCCAACGCAGGGAACATGCTGGTAGCCGGAACCGGCGACAGAAGCGAGATTCTAATAGGCTACTTCACGAAATACGGCGACGGAGGGGTTGATATACTCCCTATAGGCGGCCTTTTCAAAAGCCAAGTAAGGAGGCTCGCAACCTACCTAGGAATACCTGAGAGAATAGCCTATAAACCCAGCAGCCCCCAGCTATACCCAGGGCATAGAGCAGTTGATGAAATCCCAGCAGACTACGAACAACTAGACATAATACTATACTTACTTTTCGACAAGCAGAAGAAGGCCGAGGAGGTAGCCCGTGAAACCGGATTCAGCCTCGAGCTGGTTCACGAGGTTATACGCCGCTACGAATCTTCACATCACAAACGCAGCCTACCACCAGTTCCGGCAATAAAGTAAAAACATACTTTTATACCCAACTCTATATTATTTAAAACAACTATGACATCAAGATCCGAGGACTATATCAAGCGAATGTCAGACGCCCTCCGTTCAGGGGCGAAAATGCTCCAAGAGACATGCCCCGTCTGCAGCAGCCCCCTGTTCAGCATCCGGGGTGAGATGTGGTGCCTCAAATGCAACAAACGGGTTGTGAAGGTTAGTGAACTAGATGAAGTCGGTGAAGCTTCAATACCTTATCTACTCGCATCCATCAGTAACACCATATACTCAAAAATCGAAGAGCTTAACATACTCTTACAAAGGGCGACAGAACCAGAAGAAATCATGAAAATATCCAACACCCTCGAATCTCTCCTAAGGCTAATAAGGGAAAGCCGCCGGATAGCGCAGGAGTTTAGGCAAGAAACCTAGACTTCTCAATATCTTCACAGGAAATGAAAAATGGAAGTGAAAAGAGAAAAGAGAAAACTATCCTTATGTAATACCTTGACAACACGCTAAAATATACTTCAATAAACCTTCTTGTATTTTTCTTCAAAGATGTGAAGATAAGAAAATGCTGGGTTCTAGAAATTCCTTTCTAATCTTTTTCCATATTATGAATAAAGAATGAAAATATTTCCGCTGAATTACTGTTCTTTAGTAATAAAAATACCTACTATGAGCTGGTAGAAGCTTCCCCTCGACTTCTCATCCAGCTTCACAGCAGAAAACAGCATGTAGACATAGATTTCCAGCTATTTTTCTCTTGTAGTTTCCACAGGAAATAAAGGGGTCGTAATCTTGCTTCTTCACAGGTATAACCGTTATTAAATCACCTAGATTTTTAAATAAGGTTGAAAAACGTGTTTTATCCATCAGCTTCACAGACGGCTAAACAACATGTGAAGACAAGGGTCAATCTACATTATCCTTCTCAAGCGTTCCCCCACCCCTTCGTTTCCTATGGAAGGAGATCAACAGAAAATCACTGAATAAATGGGAGAAAAATGCATTTCTATACCTTATGGTATATTATATTGTTCCTTAAGTTTTAACCTATAAACTACAAACTACCTTTGGAGGATTCAGAATGAGAAACAGAGTAAAACATCTATCTTCAGATGAGGATTCAGGTTTACATAAGAAAATATGGGGTGGGGATCCTCTGGCCGACGTTCTAAAGAGGCTGGACTCAGGTGTTCGTATAATCAAGAATCGAGACGTATTACGGGCCGATTACATACCTGACTCTCTTCCCCACAGAGCTGAGCATATACGCCGGATGGGAGAAATTCTAGCACCCTGCATCATAGGAGGCCGGCCTTCCAATCTATTCATCTACGGGAAGACTGGAACTGGAAAAACAGCCGTTGCCAAGCATGTTTTTAGACGTTTCTCAGAGGAGGCCGAACGTAGAAACGCAAGAGTAAAGTTCATTTATATAAACTGCAGGATAGCAGGTACAGAGTACCGCATACTATCTGAGATGTGCTACAGCCTCGGGGTGAAAATACCCTTCACAGGTCTTTCTAAAGCTGAGGTATTCAACAGGCTGAAGAAAGCCCTCTCAGACTTCGGCGGCCTTCTAGTAGTCTGCCTAGACGAGATAGACATGCTAGTCAAAAGCTTCGGAGACGACCTACTGTACGAGCTAACTAGAGGCCCTGACCAAGAGACGGCGGGGCGTCTCACAATAACAGGGATATCCAACGACCTGATGTTTAAAGAACAGCTAGACCCAAGGGTTCTAAGTAGTCTTAGTGAAGAGGAGATAGTTTTCCACCCATACACAGCAGGCGAGCTAGCTGATATTTTGAGGGAAAGGGCGGAGAAAGCCCTCAGAGAGGGGTCATATACCGAAGCTATAATACGGCTTTGCGCAGCTAAAGCCGCTGCTGAGCATGGAGATGCGCGTAGGGCCCTTGATTTGCTTAGAGTTGCAGCAGAGGTGGCTGAGCGTGGAGGAAATTCCATGATAACCGAGAAACACGTTATAGAGGCCCAAGGGTTAATCGAGAGGGGTAGGGTACATGAAGCTCTTAGAACACTACCTTTACACAGTAAGATACTCCTAATCTCGCTGCTGGCAGCAGGGAATAACGGAAACGAAATAATTACATCAGGCAGTCTCTACTCAATTTATAAGAAACTATGCACAGAGGCGGGTGTAGAGCCCCTTACTGATAGACGCGTTAGTACGCTGGTCTCTGAGCTTGATATGCTTGGTATAGTTAGCTGCGACCTAGTCAGCTATGGAAGACATGGAAGAACTAGACGGATAAAACTGGCTATAAACAAGGACGAGCTTATTAATTCCTTTTCAGACGATGATTTCCTATCCTCCGTTATTGAACTTTCTCTCTAATAAGCCTCTTTGACATTTTATCAACTAATGTAAGGGCCCTTGGGTAACCGCCTAGTTTCTTTATTATGTCAGGTATTGCCTCGTAGCTTACTCCAAACCCTTGACTGACATAAAATCTTCTTCCATGCGTGTCGATAAACGAATAGCCTATCCTATCTCCATTCTCTATTATTTCAGATACCCGCATATCGGGTTTAGCTACACGGCCTGTAAGAAGTCTCTTAGCTATTCCCAACGTGGGTTTACCCACGCATATGCCTAAGAAGGTGGCCATTCCAGCTCTTCTAGGATGGGCCCTCCCATGAGCATCTACAAGAAGCAAATCCCATCGATGATGCAGCAACTCCACAGTTTTCAACATATAAGGGCCTTCTCTAAGAAAGAGAAGACCAGGTACGTAGGGGATTGAAACACTGGTTATATAGCTCCGCTCTTCTACAATTCTATCCTCATTAACGTCATAAACCAGGGAGGCAGATGCTATTCTTCCATTTTTACTATATGCAGCGTCTACAGCAGCTACGTACCTGACCTCCTCTACCTCGTTAACAACATGGTAGGCTATGTTACCTACCCCTTTTTGAAGAGCCTTGAAAAACCTTATAAAATCAACGTCAAGAACCATGTCTGTAACTTATAATTCAGGGAGAAATTATGTATATCGCCTCTCTTATACTCTCGTATTTTTCTCCCTCTATACAACGATCATCAAGCATCTTATTTTGTGTTACTATTACCCTGCAGCGTGTTACTCTCTTCATTTCCTCTAAGGCTATTTTATGGTTAAGGTGATGAATAACCGTTATAGATACTGTGGTGTCGAAGCATTTATCACGAAAGGGTAATTTATGAACATCTGCATAGATGAAATCACTCGTATTATCTTTTCTAAGTCTAGCGATTCTCAGCATGCCCAAAGATATATCTACCCCCACGTAGAGTAAGTATTCTACTTCCCTGGAATGCTTTACGTATTCTAAGAATAAACCTGTCCCGCATCCCGCGTCAAGCACAACACCTAAATTTCCACCGTATATTTTCACTACGTTTTTGTATTTCCCCACCTGCTCCTCTCCATATAATTCATCATACCTTTCACTAAGTATATCATAGCTTAGGTACGCCATCTAAAGCCTATATTAAAAAGGCGGTTATTTTAGAATTTTAATACAGCGGCTCAGTATAGTTTAATCTGATATGGGCGAGAGAATATTTATAACAGGATGCGCTGGTTATTTAGCGAGCAGCCTAATCGAAAAATGTCTTGGCGATAAAGATGTTGAATGGATAGGTGGTAACGATATTCGTAAGCCCGGAATCGTAGGGGCGGGTTTCAATTTTTATGAACTCGATGTAAGGGATGAAAGATTATCATATATTTTGAAGGAGAATAATGTGAATACCCTAGTTCATCTGGCATGGATATTCAATCCTACACATAGTAAAGAACTAGAGTATGAGGTTGACGTTAAAGGTTCTGAGAATGTCTTGAGAAGCTGCAAGGAAGCTGGTGTAAAGTATATTCTCTACCTAAGTAGCACAACGGCATACGGAGCCAGACCAGATAACCCGCCTGAAATGGAAGAGGAATACCCAAGAAGAGGCCATGATAAGTTCCTATACTCAAAGCATAAAGCGATAGTGGATGATATGTTCATGCGGTTCATAAAGGAAAATCCTGATATTAACGTCTGCGTGTACCGTGCTCCTATTGTGCTAGGGCCCAATACTAAAAATTTCCTAGTTAGTTTTGTGAAGATGCCGGTTATGTTTGCAGTAAGAGGATATGACCCGTTTATGCAGTTTATACATGAAGAGGATATGAGGGAGCTTCTCTACTGGAGTATAAAGAATAAACCTGTAGGAGTTTATAATGTAGCTGGAAGTGGCTTAGTGCGGTATTCTGACATAGCTAAAATATTCAACAAAAGGCGTGTAAAACTTCCTGAATGGCTGATATATCCAATAACTGAAATACTATGGAGGATGAGGATACTTGACTTCCCCTCAGCTGTGCTTGACTTCATTAAATACCCTTGGGTATGTAAGACTATAAAATTCAAAGAAACCTATCCGGAATTTGAGATACGCTATTCCTCGGAGGACGCTGTAAAGGCCTTCGCGGAAGGGTATAGACGAAAATAGAGCTCCTTAACTTTTTAAATCCTAGAGTCTAATTTTATAAATATAGTGAGGGAGGATGGTCGAGGTTAATACTCAGCTGGTTCTTGCGGTAATCTGGTTTTTCATAGGCTTTGGAGCTGGCTTCTTTATACTGCGGTTATGGCTCTACATACTAATAGGCATCATAATAGCGTTTCTCATACCTTTTATACTGCCTTTAATCGGCATACAATCCCCCATCACAACAGGGCAAGTCATAAACATTATAGAGCAGGGAATAACAACCCTGGCTGTCTTTATAGCAAAAAACACGTATTCAATAACCGGTTTCCTACTGGGTGTTATCATAGGATTGATTTTTACTTTTCTAAGAAGGTAACGTTTTTAAAGCATGTCCAGAACGACAATAACGTGGATGCAAAAATAACTCTAACAACACTAGCCGCTGTTATTTTATTGCTTTTTCCATTCATAACAGTGGCCTACGGCTATTTTAGTATAGAAGGGCCTGTGTGGGTTAGTGAAGTAAAGACCACCCCTATCCCGCCAAAACCGGAGGAAGGAAGAATTATAATTGTTAGCCAGACAGGAGATGGGGACTTCACGAGCATAAGCGAAGCAGTCTCCTACGCCGAGCCGGGAGATAAGATAATAATAATGCCTGGAATATACCGGGAGTCTGTCATAGTAGATAGAAAGCCGTGGATTACAATCGAAGGAACAGATACAGATACGGTTATACTTGAGGGAAATATGAAGCGAGGAAACGGGATATACGTGGTATTCTCCCCTCACGTAAGGATAGCTAACTTAACTGTAAGAAACTATATGGGAAACGGAATATTCTACGTCAGCTCCGATTACTTTGAGGTAGTTAGAGTAAAAGCCATAAACAACAGGGTATATGGCGTTAACTTCTTAGCTAGTGAAAAAGGAGTAGTCTCACGTGTTATTGCCTCAGGAAGCGGCGACTCAGGGATATACGTAGGAGAAGTTAAAGAAAACTGCGAATGTATAATAGAGTATTCAGAGGCCTATAACAACAGCCTAGGATACAGCGGAACACGGGCAAACGGAGTTATAATAAGATACTCCTACTTTCACGACAACGCAATAGGAATAGCTCCTAACACTCTACTACCCAACATTAGAATGTTTCTGCTCGGCAAATGGCCCTTAGAAATTTGGGCCTCAAACAACATAATAGAGCATAATATAATCGAGAATAACAATAACAGAAATATAAAAGCCGCGGGCTTCGCAGCGAGCTACGGCGTACCAGTAGGAGTAGGTATAGCTATGATAGGCTCACCCTTCAATATAGTAAGGAACAACACTATAAAAGGAAATATGAAATGGGGAATAGCAGAATGGTACTTCCTAGTCCCACCGATGGGAAATACTTACATAAGTAATGTTTTTGAAGGGAACGGGGTTGATTACTGGAGGGATGGATGGGGGTTCTTGGGATGCAGCTCAGGGGAAGAAGCGGTAGGCGACGTTCCACCACCCTGTAATATAGTTAGTTTCCTCAGATTAACCTTCCCTAATCCAATCAAGCATATAGAGCTGCTTCTGGACCTAGAAGTACCCGGATACGCTGCATTAGTTCTCTTTATAGTTGGAGGAGTGATTATCAGTAGTGCATCTAATAAGAGAGTAAGAGAAAACATAGTAAGCAGGAGAAAGCATATACTCTCTTCTTTCATAGATGCGCTGCTGGTTGGTGATTTATACCTATTAATGGCTTCTCTTTTGATAATTCTCGGCTTTGGAATCCTTGATTTCCGGGGGGTAGTTGACGGAGTAGTTTCTCTAACATTACTCCTCCTCCCACTAGCTTATTTCATATGGGCTGTGTTATTCATAGTATATGGGTTGATAACAGAAGTGTTAATGGGAGCTACATTAGGAAAGAAATTACTCAAGATAAACGTAACGAGGTACGGTTATAAACCAGGAAAAGCCAGATTAGTTATAAGGAATATTGCGAAGGTCTTTGACCTGCTTTTATTTGGATTAGTTGGTGTACTTTCAATTCTACTCACCAAAAAAAGCATCGGTGATATAATAGCGGGGACAAGCTTAGAGGAAGTAAAACGATGAAGAAATCCACTAAGATATTCTACCTATTTGCTTTTATTTCTGCCCTAGCTATAGGGGTTTCCACGTTGGTCTTGGCTTCTCCTCAAGATTCCCAGAGCACAGTAGTTATAATCATACCGCGTGGCGTAGGTCACCTACCTTACTCCCACAGCTTCCTCCCATCATATATAACGGTTGTAATAGGTGTTAATAACACAGTAACATGGATTAACCTAGATGACCATATGCATACTGTAACAGCGTATAACTGGAGCTTCTCCTCACCTGAACTAAATATGTATGACAGTTTTACTTTCACCTTCACGGAGGAGGGAGAGTATAGATACCGATGTCTCCCGCATCCATGGATGGAAGGGGTGGTAAAAGTTGTCAAAAAGAAGTAGTTTACTCCTGGTTACTGTAGTAGCTGCCGCTATTACCGCCTCCTTACTTCTCTACACCCAGCTATTATCAAGTCAAAAAACAGCTATAGAACATATAGTCATAATCCCCTCAGGTTCATTCATACCGCCTGAAGACTGGAAAGCCGGGGAGCTCGTATTCAACAATAGATACTATAACCCAAGCAACCTCACCATAAATGTAGGAGATAAAGTAAAATGGATTAACAGAGACTCAGTAACCCATACTGTAACAGACTTAAGCGAAGAAGCCCTCTTCGATAAGATACTTAACCCACATGAATACTATACTGTGACGTTCAGCAGAAAAGGAGTATACATATACATGTGTACAATACATCCTTGGCAGGGTGGGGAGATTAAGGTTACATAAACCTAATATTACGGAATCTGGGTTATATTAATTACCTGCCTAGGTTTATTTTCTATAGAGATCTCCCGTAAAAGAGGGGTGTTTAGGTAAATTGGTTTTTTCAGCTGTTGTTTTAGCTAATGTTAAGCCGCTTATGGGAAGGCCGAAGGGCCTTGTAGAGGTTAATGGCAGACCTATGATAGAGTATGTCCTGGACGCTATACCCCCGGATGTATCGGATATAATGATAGCTGTCAACGAAGTTGATGAAAGTGCTTATGAAGAGATTTACGACAGGTATCTAGCTAGGCCCTTAACCATGACGGAGAAAGAAAAGGAGTTCGCAAAACAGCTTCATAAATACCTAAAAGATGCGCAGGGAAGTAGCCTGTTGGTACTTCCATGCGACACGCCTTTAATAACCCAAGCCATCACTATGTTCCTGCTCGATGTTAGCAAGAAATTCGCAGCAGCTATACCCAGGACGTTTAGCGGCAGAAACGAGTTCGTTCCAGCAGCTTATCAGGTAAAACCATTCATAGAGGCTATTAACATGAATCCAAACTTAAACATGGATGAGCTTGTAAGAAAAATAAGGAATATACTATATATTAACATGCAGAGCTTTAAAGCATTCGATCCTAAGCTTCACTTCATACATCATATAAATAACAAGGATGATGTAAGAAGAGTGTCGGAGATACTTAAGAAGATATCAAAAGAGGAGGAGTAAAGTCTTTAAACAGATTGTTCAAGAGTGTTTCCGTAGATGATTAAGGTAGGGGATACCGTTATAGAGCTTGTTAAAGGAGATATAACCGATCTGGATGTGGATGCTATAGTAAATGCAGCTAATTCTTCCTTGAAGATGGGCGGAGGGGTGGCGGGGGCTATACTGAGAAAGGGAGGCCGAAGCATACAGGATGAATGTGATGCGATAGGCTACTGCCCTGTCGGAGGCGCTGTAATAACAGGAGCTGGGAAACTAAAGGCAAGGCATGTTATCCACGCTGTTGGCCCTAGGATGGGTGAAGGGGATGAGGATAACAAGCTGAGAAACGCAACAATAAACAGCATAAAACTAGCAGACCAACACAAACTACAATCAATAGCACTCCCCGCAATATCAACAGGCATATTTGGATTCCCTAAAGATAGATGCGCCAAGATAATGCTCGCCGCCGCAGTAGAATACCTAAAACAAAACCAAGGCAGAACCTCGTTAAAACGTGTTATCTTCTGCCTATACGATGACGAGACTTACAATATATTTAAGGAGCATATAAAAAGATTAGAAGAATAACTAAATCATTAATTTAGATAGATGGTTAAGATTATGTAAGGAGTGTAGGATGAAGGTATTGGTGACCGGCGGCGCGGGTTTCATAGGGAGTCACCTAGTAGATAAGCTTATGGAAGAGGGATATGAAGTTAGGGTATTGGATAACTTAAGTGAAGGAAAGATTGAGAACATAAGCAAATGGATAGGTAACCGGAGTTTTCTATTCATTAAAGGAGACCTACGTAATCCCGAGACAGTGACACGTGCTTTAGAAGGATGCGAAATCGTATATCACCTGGCCGCCAACTCTGATATCCGAAAAGCCGAACAGGATACCCGGATAGATTTTGAAAATAACATAGTAGCTACCTATAATCTTTTAGAAGGTATGAGACGGAACAAATGTTCAAAACTAATCTTCACATCAAGCTCAACAATCTACGGTGAGGCTGAGAAAATCCCAACACCTGAAACCTACGGCCCCTTACTACCCATCTCGCTCTACGGCGCCTCGAAGCTTGCGTGTGAAGCGCTCATATCCGCTTACTGCAACAGCTTTAACATGAAATCAATAATATTGAGGCTTGCCAACGTTGTAGGCTCTCGGATGGGCCACGGTGTTATACTTGACTTCATAAACAAGCTTGAGAAGAACAGTAGGAGGCTGGAGGTTTTGGGTGATGGTACTCAAGCGAAATCGTATCTACATGTGGATGATTGTATTGATGCTATAGTTAAGGCGGGTAGAGCGGTAAATAGTATGGGCGAGGCTGTGAGGGTCTATAACGTAGGTTCGGAGGATCAAGTTGGGGTTTTGGATATTGCCAGGATAGTAATAGAGCACCTGGGGTTAAATGGTGTTGAGGTTGTTGTAACCGGTGGTGTGGAGGATGGCCGGGGTTGGGTGGGTGATATTAAGAACATGATG